>JAHEDO010000249.1 GCA_024641185.1 Burkholderiaceae bacterium
CGGTCGGTTTGCAGATCGTCGGGCGGCGCTTCGACGACGCGGGCGTTTTGCGGGTGGCTGGTGCTTACGAGTCCCGGCGTGAACCGCTTCCCGGCATGCCGTCATTCGCGGAAGGCGGCGCCGCCGTCGCTCGGAGCAGCGCGGTTCAGGGCGCCTGAAATCCGCACGCATCCGCGTTGCCGACGCTCACGTCGGTCACGTGGGCCCGACCGGTCGTGGCGAGTTCAAGGCGTTTACGCTGCGCGGCAGCGTTTCCGCGCCGGACATCGGCCAGACGCTGAACGGCACGCAGGCGCGCAGCGCGGACCTCGCGCCCGTGTGCGGCGTGACGTCCCGCCGACTCGAAGACCTGACCATTGAAGCGAACGGGCGCACACCTGCCCCGCCGAGCGACCTGCGCGATGCCGGCCCGAGGGCTTACGCTCCGTTCCTGCTTTCGACACACGGCCACTGGAAGACCGTGTTCGCCGCCACTACAATGCGTCCTGCACCCGCGACAGGTTCGGAGGAGTCGCTTCGGCGAATCGAGTCATTGCGTCCGGGAACAAAGAACGCGCGAGGGAGGGGATCGCATGGTGCGGACAACCGGAACACGGTGCGCGCGGGCGCATCGGTCGGCAGCGAGATGCGGATTGGGCGCGGCAGCCGCGGCAATCGCAGGAATCGCGCTGATCGGTTGCGCCGGTTCGCCGCTCGTGCCCTATTCGGCCGAGACCCCGCCGCTAGTCCTCACGAGCGCGACGCAAGCCGGGGTGCAGGACAAGCGCGGACGCTTTCGCGAAATCTATTGCGCCGTGCTCGAGGCGCGCGCAAGCGAGATTCCGGACGCTCGACCCTGCGAAGACGCACTCAACCGGGTCGGAGCAGAGCCGACCGGGACCGGCAAGGCGGTCGACCTCGGCCCTTCGAGGCGCCGCCTCGTCGCGGCGGTCGTGCCCGGAGTCGGTTACGACTGCTTCGTGCAGTGGCTCGAGCCACCCGGGACCGCCGCCCGGCACGTGCGCAGGTTCGGGTACGACCAGGTCGCGATCAAGGTCGACGCACTGTCGGGCACCGCGAACAACGCGCGCCAGGTTCGCGACGCGATCCTGGCGATGCCTCGGGAGGCGGGTGGGCCGCGCATCGTGCTGTTCGGGTACTCCAAGGGCGCGCCCGACGTCCTGGAGGCCATCGTCACGTACCCGGAGATCCGCGCTCGGGTGGCCGCGGTCGTGAGCGTGGCGGGCGCGGTGGGAGGCTCGCCCCTCGCGAACGACGCGCAGCAGTATCAGGCGGACCTGCTGCGGCACTTTCCCGGCGCCAGCTGCGATTCGGGAGACGGCGGCGCGGTGGCCAGCCTGCGCCCGGGCGCGCGCAGGGCGTGGCTTGCACAGAACCGCCTGCCGGCCGACATACCCTACTACTCGTTAGTGACGTTCCCGCAGCCGGAACGCGTGTCGTGGATTCTCCGGTCGAGCTACCGGAAGCTGAGTCTCGTCGACGGTCGCAACGACAGCCAGGTGATCTTCTACGACCAGGTGATCCCGGGCTCGACGCTGGTCGGTTACATCAACGCCGATCACTGGGCGATCGCGGTGCCGATCGCGCGCGCGCATGAAACCATCGGTTCGATGTTCGTCACCGGGAACGCTTATCCTCGCGAGGCGCTCCTGGAGGCGGCTCTGCGTTTCGTCGAGGAGGATCTGGCCGCCGCCGGAAAATAGGCTGGCGTACAGATCGCCGCCCGACAACCGCTCGCCAGACCGATCCTCAAGGCCTCACATCGACTTTCGTCTGCCGCAAATGGTCCGAACGCCATGACGCCATCCCGGTCGATCAATTTCGCGCGGTTGCTCGCGATCCTCGCCTTCACGGTCGCGGCGGCTCCCGCCTTCGCGTGGGTCTATCCGGAGCACCGCGACATCGCGGTGCTCGGCGTCGAAACCCTCGACCCGGAACGCCGGGCGATCTTCGATCGGCTGTGGCGCGACGCGCGCACCGGCGGCGAGCAGCGCCTTTGCGAGCGGGGCGCCGACGTAGGGCAGGGTCTCGCGCCGTCCTGCATCGACTGGGCCGCGTTCTCCGCGATCGCGGGCGACCACTCCTGTTCGAGCAGGAACATGGTCGACACTGTCCTGAAGACTCAGTGGATCCTATCGGTGGCCGACGTGTCGGCGCAGCTTAAGGTGGACCTCGGGCGGATCGCGGTCGAGGCGTCGCCCGAGCAGAGCGGTGCGAGTGCGAACATCGTCGCGGACTTCCAGCGCCGCATGGAAGCCGAAGGGCTGAGGGCCGAGCGGCTAAACGCGCTGCGGACCTCGGACACCCGTCTGCAGCGGGCCGATCCCGAGTATGCGACGCGAGCAGGTTCCAACAATGCGCACTTCCTGATGCCGCGCCCGCGAACGGACGTCTCTGCGCAGGAATACGCGCGGCTGACGCTGAGTGTCGGGTCCGAGATCAGCGCGGTGGGCGTCTACGCCTGGTACCACCTGAGCGCCCTGCAGAAGGCGACGCGGCTCGCGACCGAACAGCTCTCGCCCGAGGAACGCCGTGCGCTCGCGGTGGCGATCCTGGCCGACGAGGGGTTCGCGCTCCACTTTCTGCAGGACACCTATGCTGCCGGCCACGTCGCGGGGACCTGGGGCGACGCGTCGCAACGCAAGGGCACGCACGACTACTACAACGAGGCCGGTCTGGAGGTCTTCGTCTGGAGCGGCAGCAGCGCTTCGATGGTGTTGATGGGCGATGCGCACATGCGCCCGCAGGATGCCGAGCGGGCGGCGCACGCGGTTCGCCTGAGCCTGGAGCAGGTGCTGGACCAGGCCGCCGGGCGCACGCGCGCGGTGACGCTGCCGCACACACCCGCCGCACCCGCGTCGCCCGATGGGTTCGACGTCTGCGCGAACAACGTGCTTCCCGCGCGCGAGGAACGCCTTCGTGCGCCGCCGCAGGCGTACGAGATCGCCTACGAGGTTCTCAAGCCGACGCCGGTACCGGGACTGGGTCCGGGGCTCGGTTCGATGCCGCGCTTTCGCGCCGAGGTCGGGCCGTTCATCGGGCTCGCCGGATCGATGGACGTGCGAAACATCGATGGCGGATTCGTCGACTCGGAGACCGCGCGCGGCTGGGTCGGCGGCGTGGATCTGTCGGTGCGCGCCGGGCTGGGACTGGACGGGGTGATCGGCGAATCAGGCGACGGCCTTGTGTTCGCCTCGCTCGGCCTGCGTGTCGACTCGCCTTCCTCGAGCGACTTCTCGGGCGCCTCCACGACGCAGCAGATCGGCAACTCGTCCGCGGTGATTCCGTCGCGCATCGGAATCTCCACCCGGTTCCGGATGCCCTTCTACCTCATTCCGGGCGATCTGCTCTTCCTGTCGCCGGTGTATCTGTTCTCGCCGCAGACGTATTCGAACATGGCGGTCACCGCGAGCAACGGCGGGCTGATTCCGTGGCAGCTCGGCATGGCCACGCGGTACGGGCGATTCCAGTTCGTGCTCGGCCGCGAGCTCGGCGTGACCTTCTTCGGCCAAGGGTTCACCAACTCGGTCATGGCGCCAAGCGCTATGCCGGGAGGCGAAGCGCGAGCCGTCGACTTCAAGTCCACGTACTTCGATCTTCCGATCCTGGAGTACCGTCCCTACCGCGCATTCGACACCAACCAGAGTTCGACGGTGCTGTTGCAGCTGTTCGCCGGCATCGACGTTCCACACGGGTCGAAAGTCGTCTACCCGGAGGGTGCGCCGGGCGTCCCGCTGCAGACCGTCTATTCGATTGGCGTTCGAATATTGTTCGACTGGCGGCGCTACTACTGAACTCAAAATCAACACCCCTGAGGAGTGAGCATGAAGAAGTACGTCGCGGAGTTTTTCGGAACGTTTTGGCTTGTGCTGGGCGGCTGCGGCAGCGCGGTACTGGCGGCCGCCTTTCCTGAAGTGGGCATCGGCCTGCACGGCGTGTCGCTGGCCTTCGGTCTCACCGTACTGACGATGGCCTTTGCGATCGGCCACATCTCAGGCTGCCACCTCAATCCCGCGGTGTCGATCGGGCTCTGGGCGGGCGGACGGTTTCCCGCCAGAGACCTCGTCCCCTACATCGTCGCGCAAGTCATCGGCGGCATCGTGGCGGGCGGGGTGCTGTACCTGATTGCCACGGGCAAGGCGGGCTTCGATGTCGGCGCGGGTTTCGCTTCCAACGGCTACGGCGAGCATTCGCCGGGCGGCTATTCGCTGGGCGCGGCGCTCATCACCGAGGTGGTGATGACGATGATGTTCCTGGTCGTCATCCTGGGCGCCACCGACAAACGCGCGCCGCAGGGTTTCGCGCCGATCGCCATCGGCTTGTGCCTGACGCTGATTCACCTGATCAGCATTCCGGTGACGAACACCTCGGTCAACCCGGCGCGCAGCACGGGTGTGGCCGTGTTCGTCGGCGACTGGGCCGTCGGTCAGTTGTGGCTGTTCTGGGTGGCGCCGATCGTCGGAGCCCTGCTCGGCGCGGTCGTGTACCGGTTCATCAGCTCGGAGGATTGACACCGCAGGCCGG
>JAHEDO010000250.1 GCA_024641185.1 Burkholderiaceae bacterium
TGCCCTCGAGCACCAGTTCGAGCGCCGCCGGGTACAACTCGGGCGGGCAGCCCCAGTTGCCGATCGCGCGGGCGTCGAAGGCCATCAGGTTCGACAGGCGGACCTCGACCTTGTCCAGCGTGAATCCCACGACCGAGAGGGTCGCGCCCGGCACGAGCAGGCCGAAGGCGGTCAGCTGACCCGCCGCGGAACCCGAGCACTCGAACACGAACCACTCCGTGCTTGGCAGCCCCTGTGCCTTGGCGAACCCGTTGACGGCGGTCTTCAGTCCCTTGTGGTCGAGGTCGCGCGCGTTCAGCGTGAGGTCTGCGCCGCGGTCGCGCAGCGCCGCGAGTTTGGCCTCGTCGACGTCGATCGCCACGACTTTCGCGCCGAACGCGCCGGCGACCTGCGCGCAGTACCCGCCGACGCCGCCCGCGCCGACCACGATCGCAAGGCTGCCGGGCGTCACGCCGGCTCGGCTCACCGCCTGGTACGGCGTGGTCAGCGCGTCGGCGACCACGGAAACGTCGGAAAGTGCGAGACCGGCGGCGCTCAGCCGCGCCTCGTCGATGCGGCACAGCCCCTTGGCGGGAACGCGGATGTGGCTGGCGAAGCCGCCCTGGATGTCGTTGCCGGGCATCTTCTGGCTTCGGCAGATGTTCGGACGGCCCCGCTGGCAGGGACCGCAGGTGCCGCAGGGAATCACCGCCGGCACGATCACCGCAGCGCCGACCCACGGCTGCGCGTCCGGCGCGGCTGCGACGACGCGTCCGCTGATCTCGTGACCGAGCGCCAGCGGCAGCGGATGATTCGTCCGGACCCCGTCGAAGTAGTAGCCGAGGTCCGTGTGGCAGACCCCGCAACCCGCGATCTGTACGACCACCTCGCCGGCATCCGGGGGGTAGGGGTCGAAGTCCTGGCGCACCAGCGGCGCGCCCGGTTCGGTCATCATCCAGCGATACGCTTGCACGGCCCTGCTCCGGTTGGTGGCTGCACGGCCGTCCTCCTGCCCGATCCACCACGCCTTTGCGGCTGAGGCTTGACGCCCTCGGTGGCCTATTTTAGTATTACGGTACCGAAATACGTAAGCAGTGTCAACGGCCAATGTCAGTGGGCAATCGCGAAACACCCGCGAAGCGGATGCGGCGTGTATCGTGGGAACTCGGCAAACGGCCCTCGGAGGCTCGGAACATGGCAGCAGTACGATCGAGTAGCGCCGGCCCAGGCGGATCGAAGGGCGGTGGCGCAACTGCGAAACGCGGCGTCGCCGCCGCACAACCGGTCCCGCGCAAGGCAGGCGCGAAGGCCGCGAAGTCCGCGGTGGCCACCGGCAAGACCGGCAAGGCGAAGAGCTTCTCGCTGGTGATCGCGGGTTCGGGGGGCGCAGGCGTGATGACCGCCGGGACGATGCTGCTGGAAGCGGCCGCGCGATCGGGCCTGTACGGACTGATGGTGCGTTCCAGCGGTCCGCAGATTCGCGGCGGCGAGGCCGCCGCGCTGATTCGGGTGGCACAGCACCCGATCGAGAACATGGACGACCGGTTCGACTGCCTGATCGCGGTGGACTGGATGAACCTGCAGCGATTCGCCGACGAGATCCCGCTGGATGCCAACAGCGTGGTCGTCGGCGATCCGAACGAGGGCGAACTGCCCGAAGCGTTCGCACTGTCGGGAGCGCGCTTCGTCCCGTTGCCTTTCAAGGCGACCGCGAAGTCGATCCCGGGAGCCTGGCCCAACATGATCGCGCTGGGCCTGGCGGCCGAGCTGCTGGGCGTGCCCGCGAAGATCGTCGACGAGGTGATCGCGGGTTCGCTCAAGAAGGGGGGCGACACGCTCGAGGCGAGCCGCAAGGCGGCGGCGGCCGGGCGCGAGGTGGGCGCCGGCGCCGGCGTCGGTCTGGACGGGACGCGCAAGGGCGATGGCGCCGGTCGCTGGCTGATCACCGGCAACGAGGCCGCCGGGTACGGCGCGATTCGGGGCGGAGTGCGCTTCGTCGCCGCGTATCCGATCACCCCGGCCACCGAATTGCTCGAGTGGATGGCGCCGGCGCTCTCGAAGGTCGGGGGCGTGCTGTTGCAGGCCGAGGACGAACTCGCGTCGATCAACATGGCGCTCGGCGCGTCTTACGGCGGCGTCGCCTCGCTGACCGCGACCTCCGGCCCGGGACTGGCGTTGATGACCGAGGCGCTGAGCCTGTCGGTGACCTCCGAGATTCCGGTCGTGGTGGTCGACGTGATGCGCGGCGGGCCGTCGACCGGCATCCCGGCGAAGAGCGAGCAGAGCGACATCTCGATCGCGACCAGCGGACTGCACGGCGACGCGCCGCGGCTGGTGATCGCGCCGAACTCGGTCGCCGACTGCCTGGCCGCCACTCAGTGGGCGGTGCATCTCGCCGAGACGCTGCAGACGCCTGCGATCGTGCTCTCGGATCAGTTCTTCGGGCAGACCCGCGCGGTGATCGATCGTCCCGAGGATCTCGCATTCACGCCGGGGCGCGCGATCGCGACCGCGCACGCCGAAGGCTATCGCCGCTACGCCGACACGCCGTCCGGGGTGTCGCCGATGGCGATCCCCGGGACACCTGGCGTTGCGTACACCGCCGACGGACTCGAGCACACCGAACGCGGCATTCCGTCGAGCCAGGCGGCCGATCATGACCGGCAGCTCGCGAAGCGCGAGCGCAAGCTGGCCCTGGCCGACTACGGCGATCGCTGGGCCGACATCGAGGGCGATGCGGATCTCGTCGTCGTCACGCTGGGCTCGGCCACGGGTCCGGTGCGCGAGGCGATTGCGCGCGCGTCCGAACAGGGCGTCGCAGCGCGGCTGGTGTCGGTGCGCCTGCTGACACCCGCCCGCCCGGAGGTGTTCGCCGGGGCGCTCGCGGGTGCGCGAAAGGTACTGGTCGTCGAGCAGAATCACAGCGCGCAGTTCCACAGATATCTGCGTTCGGTCTACGATCTGCCGGGCGAGGTGCGCAGCTACTGTCATCCCGGGCCGTTGCCGATCCGGCCGGCCGAGGTGTTGCGCGTGATCACCGAATGGAGTCAGGAATGAGCGCTCAGGGTGCAGCCACCGCGGTGGCGACGAAGATCTCGCCGGTCACCTTCAAGTCCGACTACAAGCCGATCTGGTGTCCGGGTTGCGGCGACTATTCGGTGCTTTCTTCGGTGACGAAGGCGTTCGCGATCCTCGAACTGGAGCCGCACCGGATAGCGGTCGTCTCCGGCATCGGTTGTTCGTCGCGCATTCCCGCCTATACCTCGTGCTACGGATATCACGGCATCCACGGCCGGGCGCTGGCGGCGGGAACCGGGCTGAAGGTCGCGCGCCCGGATCTCACCGTACTGGTGGCCGGCGGCGACGGCGACGGTTACTCGATCGGCGGCAACCATTTCATGCACGCTTGCCGGCGCAACGTCGACATGACCTACGTGGTGATGGACAACCACGTGTACGGGATGACCAAGGGCCAGCCGTCGCCGACCACCGAGCCCGACTGGAATTCGAAGCTGTCGCCGGGCGGCACCGGGCTGCGGGTGTTCCACCCGCTGGTCGTGGCACTGGCGGCAGGCGCGAATTTCATCGGTCGCGCCTTCTCCGGCGACCCGAACGGCACCGCGGAGATCCTGGCGCAGGCGATCCGTACGCCAGGCTTCTCGTTCGTCGAGATCCTGTCGCCCTGCGTGACCTTCCGGCCCGAGCAGCGCGAGTGGAAGAACGTGGTGCGCCCCTCGCCGATCGAGGCCACTGACGACCCGGTGCGGGCGACACGGCGCCTGCTGACCGACGACGGATTCAACATCGGCGTGTTGTTCAAGGGTGACCGCGCGCCGTACGCGCCGCCGATGGGCAAGGCCCGAAAAACGGCGGCAGAACTCGAGGAGGGCTTTGCCTTATGAGCGCGAATACCGGTCGCAAGAAGGTCACGAGCACGGGAAGGGCTGCGGCTCCCGCCAAACGCGCAAGTTCAGCGAAGGGCGGCGCGCCGGCCAAGGGGGCGGCGCCGGCCAAGGGGGCGACGCCCAAGCGCGCCGCGTCTGCCGGCCCGGCCCGTGCCAACGAAAAGGTCCAGCAGCTGATGATCCACGCCTACGCGATGGAGGCGGAGGCCGCCGAGCGGTACGCCGAGTTCGCCGATGCGATGGAGGTTCACAACAACAGCGAGGTGGCGGAGCTGTTCCGCAAGATGGCCCGGATCGAGAACCTCCACGCGCAGCAGATCCGCGAGTCGATGGGCTGGCACACGGTTCCGCCGCCGGCCGACAACGTCTACCGGTGGGAAGGCCTGGAGGCGCCGGAGACGGCCGATCACGGCGACCTGCACTACCTGATGACGCCGCACCATGCGCTGCAGATCGCGCGGCTGAACGAGGAGCGCGCCAGGCGCTTCTACGCGAAGCTGGCCATCGACGCCTCGGACGACGAGATGCGCCGCGCCGCCAACGAGATGAGCGAAGAGGAAGCGGACCACGTGCGCCTGATCGACGAGTGGCTCTCGCGTACGCCGGCGCCCGAA
>JAHEDO010000251.1 GCA_024641185.1 Burkholderiaceae bacterium
GCGCGCGAAGTCCGGATTCTCGGAGAGGAACCCGTAGCCCGGATGGATCGCATCGGCCTTGGACAGCTTGGCGATGCGGATCACGTCGTCGATGTCGAGATAGGCCTGCAGCGGCTTGCGACCCTCGCCGACCAGGTAGCTCTCGTCCGCCTTGAACCGGTGCAGCGCGAAGCGGTCCTCGTTCGAGTAGATCGACACCGTGCGAATGCCGAGTTCGGCGGCGGCGCGCATCACGCGGATCGCGATCTCCGAACGGTTGGCGATTAGCAGCGTATGAATCCGGCGCATTTCGACCTCTCTATGTGAATCAGCGGCGCAAAGGGTCTGGCCGGCGTGCGAATGGTGCGTTGCAGCGTAATCGATCGGCTTCGTTCCCGCAATCCTGGGTGGTGGTCGGACGACCCGCCGAACGGCCTATGGCGCAGCCCGTCGGACCGACGAAGGTTCCATGCCTGCACCCGGTTAGACTTCGGGTAACACCACGGACGCCGCGCCACATGAATTCATCCCGCACCCCGGCCTCTTCCGAACCCGGCCGCTCCGAACGCCGCGCGTTGCGCACAGCGGCACTGGCCGCGGGACTGGTCGCCGCACTTCTTTCCGGCTGTGGCGGCGGCGGCGGCGGAGACGGCGGAGACGGCGGCGGCGGTGAGGCGCCGCCCCCGCCCGCAGGCGACGTGCTCCCCGACCAGACCGGCTGCTTCTATCAGTACAGCCTGACCAGCGCGCCGCCGCTCGTCGGCGCCGATCCGCTGCTGCCGAGCCAGTGGCACCTGAACAATACCGGACAGACCGGCGGCACCGCGGGCGAGGACCTGCGCGCATTCGCCGCCTGGTCGGTGACCCGCGGCGCAGGCGCAGCGCGGGTCGCGGTGATCGACGACGCGGTAGACGTGCTTCACGAGGACCTCGCGCCCAACGTCGTGCCCGGCGCGAGCTACAGCTACCGTGCGGCCTCGCTCGGCAGCGTCTATCCGCTTCCGTGCGCGAGCGACGACGACCACGGGACCGCCGTGGCGGGGATCGCGCTCGCGCGCGACGGCAATGCCGTCGGCGGCGCCGGCGTGGCGCCGCGCGCTCCGCTGGTCGCCTACAGCGCGCTCGCCAGCGGCTCCGACGCGGACATCGCCGACGCGCTCAACCGGGGGCTGGCCTACAACGGGGTCTACCAGAACAGCTGGGGCGCGGCGGACGATGGCGTGCTGGGGCCCGCGCCGTCGACGTTCTACACCGCGATCAGCAACGGAATCGCGTCCGGCCGCGGCGGCAGGGGCGCGATCTACGTGTTTCCCGGCGGCAACGGCGGCTGCTACGCCACCGATGCGACCGGCCAATGCGACATCGACAGCACCGGGCTGGACGGCTACCTGAACCACATCGGCGTGATCGCCGTCTGCGCGGTCGATCATTTCGGGGTCAAGCCCCTTTACAGCGAACCCGGCGCGAATCTCCTGGTCTGCGCGCCGTCCAGCAATCACAGCGGCAGCGCTTCGATCACGACGACCGCGCCGAAGAACAGCTATCGCTCCGACTTCTCCGGCACGTCGGCGAGCGCACCGATGGTCTCCGGCGTCGTCGCGCTGATGCTCGCGGTCAATCCGAACCTGACCTGGCGCGACGTGCGCCTGATCCTCGCGCAATCCGCGCGCCGCAACGATCCGGCCGACCTCGGCTGGGTCACGAGCACCTTCGGCCCTGCGTTCAACCACAAGTACGGTTTCGGCGTGGCCGACGCCCAGGCCGCGGTCGCGATGGCGATGCCGGGCAGCTGGACATCGGTGGGCGGGTCGTCGACGCTGAAGTCGTGCGGCCCCTACGAGAGCGACCCGAACCTGGCGCTTCCCGATGCCATCGGCACGAACCTATCGCCCCAGCAGGACTCGATCCCGGTCCCGGGCGACTGTGCGATCACGCAGATCGAGTATCTCGAGGTGGCGTTCACCGCGGAACACAGCTATTCGGGCGACCTCCGGATCCGCCTGATCAGCCCGAACGGACTGATCAGCGAACTTGCCAGGGAGCGGGTCTGCGCCGGCACCGGCGACGCCTGCGGCAGCTACACGGACTGGAGTTTCGGTTCGGTGCGCCACCTGAACGAGCCGCCCGCCGGAAGCTGGCGCCTGCAAGTCACCGACGCCCAGCCGGAAGACACCGGCGTCTGGAAGCAGTGGCGCCTGACCATCTGGGGACGATAGCGATGCGAACAAACGACCCGTTTTGCGCGCCGCCGGCGCCGGATCGCGTTCACCGCGGATCGCCGCGTCGGGACGTTTCCGAGAAGCGAACACATGCCTCGCGCGGCTGGCTGCTCTGCTGCCTGCTGTTGCTGATCGCGACACCGTGGGCGGCGCACGCCCAGCAGCAGTACTGGTACGACGGCGACCAGCGGCGTGCGCTCTGGTCGGAGCCGTCACTGGTTGCCGACTTCAGCACGCGCTCGGCCAAGAAATCGCAGGTCGTCAAACCTTCGGCGCTGGCCAAGGGCGACCCCGGGAGGCAATCGCCGGTCTTTCGCGAGCGCAAGGAGGCTTCGAGCGCGCCGATGGCGCTGCCCGGCGGGGTGATACTGCGCTTCGATCCGGCCTCGTCGACCGAGCAGCAGCGCGCGCTGATGACAAAGCACGGCCTGCAGCCGGTGCGGGAACTCGGCGACGGCACGGGTGTCTGGCTGATGGCGTCGGAGCCGGGGTTGCCGTCGCTCGAACTCGCCAACCGTCTCTACGAGAGCGGCGATTTCGCTGCGGCGTCGCCCAACTGGTGGAGACCGCGCGCTCTCAAGTGAAGCGGCGAAGCCACCTGACACGATGAGAACCGACGAAGCGGTCACGATCCGACGCGAAGACTATCGCCCCGCCGCCTGGCTGGCAGAGCGGATCGAGCTCGACTTCGATCTGGACCCCGAGCGCACGGTCGTCACATCGACCACTGCGTACCGGCGCAACCCCGATGGCGACGGCCGCTTCGTTCTCCACGGCGACGAACTGGCGCTGACCGAAATCCGGCTCGACGGCCGCGCGCTCGCGAGCGACGAATACGCATGCACCGGGCAGGAGCTCTCGATCCACGAGACGCCCGACCGGTTCACGCTGCAGGTGACGACCGCGCTGTGTCCCGCGCAGAACACCTCGCTGATGGGCCTGTACGTCTCCGGGGGCAACTTCTTCACGCAGTGCGAGGCCGAGGGCTTCCGCCGCATCACCTATTTCCCGGACCGGCCCGACGTGATGGCACGCTACGTCGTGACGCTGCGCGCGGACCGCGAGCGTTTCCCGGTGCTCCTGTCCAACGGGAACCTCGTCGAAAGCGGCGAGCTCCCCGCCGACCCGGCCGGGGTCGTGCGCCACTGGGCGCGCTGGGTCGATCCTTTCCCAAAGCCGAGCTATCTGTTCGCGCTGGTCGCCGGCCGGCTGACGGCGACCGAGCAGCAGCTGCGCACGCACTCGGGCCGCGACGTGCTGCTGCAGGTATGGGTGGAGCCCGGCAACGAGGACAAGACCGCGCATGCGATGCGATCGCTGGTGCACGCGATCCGCTGGGACGAGGAGCGCTTCGGACTCGAACTGGATCTCGACCGCTTCATGATCGTCGCGGTCGGCGACTTCAACATGGGCGCGATGGAGAACAAGGGCCTGAACGTCTTCAACACGAAGTACGTGTTCGCCACGCCGCGCATCGCCACCGATACCGACTTCGCCAACGTCGAGTCGGTGGTCGGCCACGAGTACTTCCACAACTGGACCGGCAACCGCGTCACCTGCCGCGACTGGTTCCAGCTCACGCTCAAGGAAGGCCTCACCGTCCTTCGCGACCAGGAGTTCTCGGCCGACATGCTGGCGGCGGAATGCGCGAGCCCGGCGGCGGCGGCGAGCGCGCGCGCGGTCAAGCGGATCGAGGACGTGCGCCTGCTGCGGGCCGCGCAGTTCCCGGAGGACGCGGGCCCGATGGCGCATCCGATCCGGCCCGAGGCCTATCAGGAGATCAACAACTTCTACACAGTGACGATCTACGAAAAAGGTGCCGAAGTCGTGCGGATGCTGCAGACCCTGGTCGGGCGCGATGGCTTTCGCAAGGGGCTCGCGCTGTACTTCGAGCGCCACGACGGGCAGGCGGTGACCTGCGACGATTTCGTCGCCGCGATCGCCGACGCCAACGGCCGCGACCTGACCCGGTTCGAGCGCTGGTACTCGCAGGCCGGAACGCCGAGACTCGCGATCACCGCCACGCACGATCCGGGCGCACGCAGCTTCACGCTGCTAGTCGAGCAGCGCTGCGCGGCCAGTCCGGGCCAGCCGCGCAAGGCCCCGTTCCACATTCCGCTGGCGGTCGGCCTGCTGGGGCCTGACGGACGCGACCTCGCGCTGGTCCTGCGGGACGCGGGCGCGGGCTCGGGCGCGGGCGCCGATCCCGGTCGCAGCGGCGGCGCGGGTGCCGCAGGCAATGGCGCACGCGGCACGGGAGGATCCGCGGCGCCGGCG
>JAHEDO010000039.1 GCA_024641185.1 Burkholderiaceae bacterium
GGCCAGCGTGCAATCGCCATTAGGCGTGGCGAAGAGCATTCCGTGATCACCAATCAATCCGGGGCCAGAAAATAGGCGGGGGTCGTATACATATTTTCAGCGCAACGAATTTGCCCCCCCATTGAATGGGTAGGCGGTCAGGGCGACACCGGATGCGCACGCGCATCGGCGTTCAAGCTTCTAAGGCTTGGCCTTGCACGACCGGTCGGAACTTTGTGGCACGCTCCATTCGATCGGGAAGCAGTGGCGTCTGCGCCATTCCACGCTCGCTGGCCACTCAGTGCTCGCCAAGGCGTAGCGGACTCGCTACCCCATGCGTTTGGCGACTAACAGACGCCATCCAATCCATGAACGGTGACTCAACGGTGACCAGAAACCCTTCGCTCGCCCAAAAATGAAAACGGGCCAGCCCCTTATGAGAGCTAACCCGTTGCTTTTACTGCTTTTTTACTGGTCGGGGCGGCGGGATTCGAACTCGCGACCCCTTGCACCCCATGCAAGTGCGCTACCAGGCTGCGCTACGCCCCGAAGCGGCGGATTATAGCAGGGGTCGCTGCACGACTTTCGCCCATGCGGCACGTTGAACATTCGAACGGAACGCGCCCCCAGCGCACGAGGCCGAACCCTCAACGCAGCAGTTCGAGCGCCTTCATCAACTCGTCGCGCACCGAGCGCAGATCATCGCCACGGACTTCGATTGGCGTGTCGGGTTCGCTCGCTGCTGCCACAGCCGCCGCCGCGGCCTTGCCGCGACCATTGTGCGGCAGTTCTCCGAGCCGGTTGCGCGCGCCGCTGATCGTGAAGCCCTGCTCGTAAAGCAGTTCGCGAATCCGGCGGATCAGCAGCACTTCATGGTGCTGGTAATAGCGCCGGTTGCCGCGTCGCTTCATCGGTCGCAGCTGCGTGAACTCCTGCTCCCAGTAGCGCAGCACGTGCGGCTTCACGCCGCACAGCTCGCTCACCTCACCGATCGTGAAGTAGCGCTTGGCCGGGATGGGCGGCAGGACGACCTTGACGTCGGATTTTGGTTGCATCTGCTCAGGGGCATCGGCAAGGCTGGCTCAGCGCTCAGCCCTGGCCGGCCTCGCCGTCGATCTGGGTCTTCAGCTTCTGGCTCGCGTGAAAAGTCACCACCCGGCGCGCCGAAATCGGGATCTCTTCGCCGGTCTTGGGGTTGCGGCCGGGGCGTTGCGGTTTGTCGCGCAGCTGAAAGTTGCCGAACCCCGACAGCTTGACGCTCTCGCCCCGTTCGAGCGCCCCACGGATCTCGTCGAAGAAGGTCTCGACCATATCCTTGGCCTCGCGCTTGTTCAGGCCCACGCGCTCGAACAGCATCTCGGCGAGTTCCGCCTTGGTCAGCGTGAGGTGGTCGGCATTGGGGTCGAGCGCCTGCTCGTCACCCTCCTCCGGTCGAGATTCCAACGATGCCACCAACATGGACGGGACCACAGCACTCATATCTGGTCGGTGATTCTCAATCCTCTAACGCAGCCGCGCACCCAGTTTGCGGCCGATCCGATCGACCAGCGCGCCGACCAAATCGGCGACTTCGGCGTCGTTCAAGGTGCGCTGAGTATCTTGCATCCAAAGTCTGATGGCAAGGCTTTTTTCCTTATTTTCCAATCCCTTACCGCGATATTCGTCGAAAATCCTGACGTTTTTCACGATCGTTCCGGACGGGATCTCGGCGAGCGCCGCGCGGACCTCGTCGAGCAGGCGCTGCGCCTCGATCGACTCCCCCAGAACCAGTGCCAGATCGCGCACCACCGGCGGGAATCTGGACACTTCCTGGAAGACGGGCACCGGCCGTTCGACGAGCACGTCCATCGCGACCTCGAAGAGCACCGGCGCCTGCGGCAGTTCCAGGCGCTGTTGCAGTGCGGGATGCAGGCTGCCGATCCAGCCGACCGCCTTTTCGCCAACCAGGACGCGCGCGCTGCGTCCCGGATGCAGCGCGGGGTGCTCGGCGCGCTCGAAGCGTGGCGCCCGCGCGCCGTACAGGCTCTGCAGGTCCGCTTTGACGTCGAAGAAGTCGGCGGCCCGCGTAGCCTGGCCCCACTGCTCGTCGACGACCGGCCCGAACGCGAGCGCGGCCAGCATCCGCGGCTGGTGGATGCCCTCCACGGTCAGCGGCCCCGCGTGCGTTCCCGGGTCACGGTGGAATACCGCGCCGGCCTCGAACAGACGCACCCGCGAGGCCCTGCGGTTCAGGTTCGCTCGCAGGTTCTCGATCAGACCGCCCCAAAGCGTCGTGCGCATCACGTCCATCTGCGCGGCGATCGGATTGAGCAGGGGGATTGCCTGGCCACTGCCGAGCAGCGCGTCGAGCTCCGAGCCCACGAAACTGTAGTTGATGACTTCCTGGTAGTCGCGGGCGGCCAGCGCCCGTTTGATCGCCAGCAGGCCGCGACGCCCCTCGGGCTGGGCGCGCATCGGCGACGCCGCGCGCGGCGGTCGCACCGGCAGCCGCTCGTAGCCCCACAGGCGGACGACCTCCTCGACCAGATCCTCCTCGATCTGCAGGTCGAAGCGGTACGACGGCGGCGTGACCACGAATCGCTCGCCATCGCGCACACAGGGCAGCCGCAGCCGCGCAAAGGCCTGTTCAATCTCGGCATCCGACAATTCGACGCCGATCAGCTTGCGCGCGCGCGTGCCGCGCATCGCAATGGGCTTGCGCTCCGGCAGCCCGGTCACGATGTCGTCAACCGGACCCGCCTGGCCACCGCAGATGTCGAGGATCAGTCGCGTCAGGTACTCGATGTGAGCGACCGTGGTGGCCGGGTCGACACCGCGCTCGAAGCGCTGCGCCGCGTCGGTCGAGAAGTTGTAACGACGCGCACGGCCGGCGATCGCCTGCGGCCACCAGAACGCCGCCTCGAGATAGATGTCAGTGGTGTCCAGCGACACGGCGGTGCTCTCACCGCCCATGATGCCCGCCAGGCTCTCGACCTGGGTCTGGTCGGCGATCACGCCGACGGCCTCGTCGAGCTCGATCGTTTGTCCGTTGAGCAGCTCGAGCCGTTCACCGGCACGGCCCCAGCGCACCTCCAGCGATCCGTGGATCTTCGCGAGATCGAACACGTGCGAGGGGCGCGCCAACTCGAGCATCACGTAGTTGGAGATATCGACCAGCGCGGAGATCGAGCGCTGACCCGCACGCTCCAGTCGCTGCTTCATCCAGTCGGGCGCAGGTGCCTTCGCGTTTACGCCACGGATCACCCGACCGGAGAATCGCCCGCACAGATCCGGGGCGCTGATTCGCACCGGCAGCCGGTCGTCGATGCCCGGAGGCACCGGAGGAAACGCAAGCTCGGTGAGCGGCGCGCCGCTCAGCGCCGACACCTCGCGCGCGATGCCGTACACGCCGAAGCAGTGTGCAAGATTGGGTGTGAGCTTGAGCAGGAACACCGAGTCGTCGAGCTGCAGGACCTCGCGGATGTCGCGCCCGATCGGGGCGTCCGGCGCGAGCACGAGCAGGCCGCTGTGGTCCTCGGACAGCCCGAGTTCGCGCGCCGAGCACAGCATGCCGTCGCTCTGCACGCCGCGCATCTTCATCGGCTTGATCTCGAAGCCGCCGGGCAGCACTGCGCCGGGCAGCGCACAGGGCACGCGGATGCCCGCCCTGACGTTGGGCGCGCCGCAGACGATCGAGCGCATCCCCGAGCCGGTGTCGACTTCGCAGACGCTGAGCTTGTCCGCGTCCGGATGCCGGGCGACCGAACGCACTTCGGCGACGACGACGCCGCCGAACGGCGGGGCCACGGTACCGACCTCCTCGACCTCGAGTCCCGCCATGGTCAGGCGATCGGCGAGCTGATCGGTCGTCCAGTCGGGGTTGCAGAAGCTGCGCAGCCAGCGCTCGGGAAACTTCATGGAGTCGTCCTAACTACCTTGGAGGCAGGCGTCGACCGTCGGGCCGCGCACTGCCGAAAGAACCGCAACGGGCATCAAACGTTGAACTGCGCGAGAAAACGCAGATCGCTCTCGTAGAAGAGCCGCAGGTCACCCACGCCATAGCGCAGCATCGCGAGCCGTTCCACGCCGGAGCCGAATGCGAAGCCGATGTAGCGTTCCGGATCGAGACCGATGTTGCGCACCACGTTCGGGTGCACCTGTCCCGACCCGGACACCTCGAGCCAGCGCCCGGCGAGCGGCCCGTCGTGAAACCGCATGTCGATCTCGGCCGACGGCTCGGTGAACGGGAAATACGACGGCCGAAAGCGGACATCGAGTTCGTCGGTTTCGAAGAACTGGCGCAGAAAGTCGGTGTAGACGCTCTTCAGGTCGGTGAAGCTGATGTCCTCGTCGACCCACAGGCCCTCGAACTGGTGGAACATCGGCGAGTGGGTGGCGTCGGAATCCACCCGATAGGTCTTGCCGGGGGCGATCACCTTGATCGGCGGCTTGTGCATGCGCGCGTAGCGAATCTGCATCGGGCTGGTATGCGTGCGCAGCAGCAGCCCGTGGCCGTTGGCGTCGCGGGCGTCGACGTAGAAGGTGTCGTGCATCGAACGCGCCGGGTGGTTCTCGGGCGTGTTCAGCGCGGTGAAGTTGTAGAAGTCTTCCTCGATTTCGGGGCCGTCGGCCACGTCGAAGCCGATCGAGCGGAAGATCGCCTCGATGCGCTCAATGGTCAGCGTGATCGGATGCAACCCGCCGGCCCCCAGCCCGCGGCCCGGCAGGGTGACGTCGATGGCCTCCTGCGCGAGGCGACCTTGCAGTTGCGCCTGCTCGATGGCGGCCTCGCGCTCGACGACGAGTCGCTCCACCGCCTGCTTGACTTCATTGAGCTCGCGCCCGACCACCGAGCGCTCCTCGGCCGACAGCTTGCCCAGCGCCTTCATCCGCTGGGTCAGTGCGCCGTCCTTGCCCAGAAAACGCGCCTTGGCGTTCGCCAGGGCCGCCGGCTCTGCGGCGGCGGCCATCGCGGCGCGGGCGTCCTCGACGATTTGTTGCAGCGAAGCGTCCATCGGATCGAAATTCCTGTCGGTCACCAAAAGGAACGGGGCCCCTGAGGGCCCCGTCCGCATGAAGACCGCCACGGCGGTCTGCGCCGCGGCGGAGTCGGCGGCCCGCCGATCAGGCGACGCCCAGCGAGGCCTTGACCTGCGTGACGATCGCCTCGAACGCGGGCTTGTCGTTCACGGCCAGTTCGGCCAGCACCTTGCGGTCCAGTCCGATCGAAGCCTTGTTCAAGCCGTTGATGAACGCGCTGTAGCTGATGCCGTGCTGGCGCGCAGCGGCGTTGATCCGCGCGATCCAGAGCCTGCGAAACACCCGCTTCTTGTTGCGCCGGTCCCGATACGCATACTGACCCGCACGCATCACCGCCTGCTTGGCGATGCGGTAGACGGTACTGCGGCGGCCCCGATACCCTTTCGCGGCGGCGAGAACCTTCTTGTGACGCGCTCGCGCCGTCACTCCTCGTTTTACACGTGGCATGTCGGCACTCCCTTATGCGTAAGGCATCATCGCCTTGACGGAATCGACGTTGGTCGCGTGAACGGCCTCGAGTCCGCGAAGGTGACGCTTGTTCTTGGTGGTCTTCTTGGTGAGGATGTGGCGCTTGAACGCCTGTCCCCGCTTGACGCTGCCGCCCGCGCGTACGCGAAAGCGCTTCGCAGCACCTTTCTTGGTCTTCATCTTGGGCATGGTGACCCTTCTCTTCCTTCTAATGCCTTGCCAGGTGCCCGGCTGACCTGCCGGAACTTTCAAGACCCGCTCGGCTTCTGCTCTGCGCCCGGCCAGTTGGCCGGACGCGGAATTCGTTCAAACCCCGCTACCGCTCGTCCCGAATCACTTCTTCTTCTTGGGCGCCACGACCATGACCATCTGGCGTCCCTCGAGCTTGGGCATCTGCTCGACCTGTCCGTACGGCTCGAGCTCGTTGCGCACCCTCTCCAGCAACCGGACGCCGAACTCCTGGTGAGCCATCTCGCGGCCCCGGAAGCGCAGCGTGATCTTGGTCTTGTCGCCTTCCTCCAGAAAACGGACCAGATTTCGCAGCTTGATCTGGTAATCGCCTTCGTCGGTGCCCGGCCGGAATTTCACTTCCTTGACCTGGATGATCTTCTGCTTCTGTCTGGCCTCGTGCGCTTTCTTCTGCTCCTGATACTTGAACTTTCCATAGTCCATCAGACGGCAGACGGGCGGCTCGGCTGTCGGTGCAATCTCTACGAGATCCACCTCACCTTCTTCCGCCATGCGCATTGCTTCCCGGAAACTGACGATCCCGATCGGCTCGTTCTCGACCCCGACTAGGCGCACCTCGGGGGCAGTGATCTCGCCGTTGATGCGATGCGAACGTTCGGTAGCGATGCTTTCAACCTCCTACGTTGTTTGCGATACGGCCACGCCTGCACCCGCGCCCGCCGGCTCTCAGGCCGTCGTCGGCTGCGGTGCTGCGCGCCTGGCGGAAATGTCGTCGGAGAGCCGCTCGATGAACGCTTCGACCGGTATGGCCCCCAGATCCAACCCGCCGCGCGCACGCACGGCCACTGTGCCAGCCTGCCTTTCCTTGTCGCCGACCACCAGGATGTACGGCACCTTCCGCAAGCTGAACTGGCGGATTTTATAGTTGATCTTCTCGTTGCGCAAATCGGACTCGACCCTAAACCCTTGTTTTTTCAGCGCTTGTGCAACGCCGTCCGCGTATTCGGCCTGGTGTTCGGTGATGTTCATCACTACGGCCTGAGTTGGCGCGAGCCACATCGGCAGGGCTCCGGCGTGATTCTCGATCAGGATGCCGATGAAACGCTCGAGTGAACCGACGATCGCGCGGTGCAGCATGACCGGGTGGCGCCGGGAATTGTCCTCGGCCACGTACTCGGCCCCCAGCCGTTCGGCGGTGTTGAAGTCGACCTGCATCGTGCCGCACTGCCAGACGCGACCGATCGCGTCCTTCAGCGAATATTCGATCTTGGGGCCGTAGAACGCCCCTTCGCCGGGCGAGACCTCGAACTCGCAGCCGGAGCCGCGCAGCGACTCCATCAGCGCGTGCTCGGCCTTGTCCCAGAGATCGTCGGCCCCGACGCGCTTGTCCGGGCGGGTCGCGATCTTGTAGATGATCTCGGTGAAGCCGAAATCGGCGTAGACGCGCTGCAGCGTCGCGGTGAAGTCGCTGCACTCGCTCAGGATGTCGCGTTCTTCGCAGAAGACGTGCCCGTCGTCCTGTGTGAAGCCGCGCACCCGCATGATGCCGTGCAATGCGCCTGAGGGCTCGTTGCGGTGGCATTGGCCGAACTCGCCGTAGCGCAGCGGGAGGTCACGATACGAGCGCAGGTCCGACTTGAAGATCTGCACGTGACCCGGACAGTTCATCGGCTTGAGCGCGTAGAACCGGTTCTCGGACTCGGTCGTGAACATCTGCTCGCGGTAGTTCTGCCAGTGACCGGTGCGCTCCCAGAGGCTGCGATCGAGGATCTGCGGGCCCTTGACTTCCTGGTAGCCGCTGTCGCGGTAGACCTGGCGCATGTACTGCTCGACCTGCTGCCAGATGGTCCAGCCCTTCGGGTGCCAGAACACCAGGCCAGGCGCCTCTTCCTGCATGTGGAACAGGTCCAGATCCTTGCCGAGGCGCCGGTGGTCACGCTTCTCGGCCTCCTCGAGCATGTGCAGGTGGGCGTCCTGGTCCTTCTGGCTCGCCCAGGCGGTGCCGTAGATCCGCTGCAGCATCTCGTTGCGCGAGTCGCCGCGCCAGTAGGCGCCGGCCAGCTTCATCAGCTTGAAAACCTTCAGCCGCCCGGTGGACGGCACGTGCGGGCCGCGGCACAGGTCGACGAAGTCGCCCTCGCGGTACAGCGAGAGCTGCTCGCCGGCGGGGATCGCACCGATGATCTCGGCCTTGTACTTCTCGCCGATCGATTCGAAGAACTTCACCGCATCGTCGCGGTCCCAGACCTCGCGGCTCACCGGCTCGTCGCGCGACGCGAGTTCGCGCATCCGCGCCTCGATGCGCTCGAGGTCTTCGGGGGTGAAGGGCCGCTTGTAGGCGAAGTCGTAATAGAAGCCGTTCTCGATGACCGGGCCGATCGTGACCTGCGCGTCCGGGAAGAGGTCTTTCACCGCATAGGCGAGCAGATGCGCGGTGGAGTGCCGGATGATCTCCAGGCCGTCCGCGTCCTTTTCGGTGACGATCGCGAGCTCGGCGTCGCGCCCGATCCTTGCGCTCGTATCGACCAGTTTGCCGTCCAGCCTGCCGGCGAGCGCCGCCTTCGCCAGACCGGGGCCTATCGAGCGCGCGACCTCGGCGACGCTGGGCGGCTCGGCGAACTGGCGCACCGAGCCATCTGGAAGCGTGACATTGACCATCGAAACCACCTCTGCGCGAAACCGTCGGGACAATCGGCAAAAAAGAAAAGCGCGGACCGGCCGCGCTCTTCGATATCGGGACGAAACGACGCTCGACCTGGGCTCAGGACTCCGACGACGTGCTAGTTCGCGGTGTCATAACCGGCATGATCGACAGGCCCTTTCTCTCGCCCTGTTACGGCTCGGCCCGGGGGGCTGCTGCCGCAGTGCTGCCATGAAAATTGGTAGGCGCGATTGGACTCGAACCAACGACCCCCACCATGTCAAGGTGGTGCTCTACCAGCTGAGCTACGCGCCTGCAAGCCGGCGAATATATCACAGCTTTGCACTGCAAAAACAGGCTGCGCGCGCGGATGCGACGATGGGCTGATCCGCCCGGGCCTCGCCGCTCAGCGGATGCGAGCGGCCCGCCCCTGCGCGAAGCGCTCGAGCAGTTCGCTCGCGCGCATCGACAGCGCCCGTCGGTCGGGGTGGCGCACCATCAGCACCACCGTTCGGCGCGCGTTGATCCAGGCGACCTTGACGTACACCGGGATGCCGTCACGTCCGACCAGCCGCAGCCAGTGGCCCCGATTGAGCGTACCGAACGCCTGCTCCGGATCCCAGCGCAAGGGCTCGGGATGCGCAGGCAGGTCGTTCAGATCGATCGAGGACAGCACTTCGAGAAGCTTGCGGTCCGTGCCACCGCCCGGTTCTTCACCGCTCTCGCCCGGCGGCCCCGCCGGGCCGGCTGACGGCGCCGGGCCGCTCGGCGGTGCCGGCGCGCGGCGCTCGACCTGCCATGCGGGACGCTCCGAAGCCGGCGGCCTGCCCGCAAGATCCGGAGCACGGGGGGCGGCCGGTTCGCTGCCGTCTTCCGGCGCGTCGAAGAATCCGCCGCCCGTCGCCGGGCCCGGCCCGGTGCGCGTGCGCGTGCGCGTGGTCGGCCCGAAGCCCGTGGTTGCCGACTCGCCGATCGTGGTCGTGGCGGCCAGGGCGCTCGCACCGTTGTCGCCGCTGCGCGCGCGACGCTGCATCTTGCGCAGATGGATCAGGAAGAGTTCGTCGAAGAACGGCTTGAATTCCTCGTCCTTCGCGCCGATCGCCCTCAGCCCCTGGGTCAGCAGCCGGATCAGCGGCGGGATCTTCTGCGCCAGTTCGCGCCGGCTCTGCCGCTCCTTCGTCCGATCGAGACTCCACAACAGATCGTCGACGGTCTGCAGCGAGACCTTGAACTCGCTGCTCTCCTCGCCGTCGCGCAGGACCGCGGTGCGCAAATGGCGCAGCCACACGTTGAGCACGAACTCGCGCACCGATTCGGGCACGTCGTGGCGTGCCAGCCGTTCGTCGAGAATCTGCGACAGTCTTTCGGTCACCTCCTGCTCACGCCCACGGTCCGGGCGGTTGCGATAGTCGCGCCGGTTGCGCCGCCCCGGGGCGGACTCGAGCGACGATCGTTCGTGAACCACGCGCTCGATCAGTTGGGTGACGTTGCGCGCCGCACGCGAGTATTCATGCTGCACCTGGCGCGCCATGACCGCGGACCGGGTCTGCAGGGCGCCGGCGACGATCTCGACCGCGCGCACCACCGTTTCCAGCCGGCGATACAGTTCGCTGCCGCGGGTCAGGTCGTCCGCAAAGGCGTTGACGATCGCGCCGACGTTCTCGACCAGACGCCGCAGCGAGCGTGGCTCATCACCCAGGTAAGCCGGGTCCATCAGAGACAGAGCCACCGACGGCTGCTGCAGGCGCCAGATCAGCGGCTTGGCCGCCTCGGGCAGCCGCCTGTCGTCGACCACGTAATCGAACATCGCGGCCACCAGGTCGACCGCTGCGAGTTGGGCCGAGCTGACACCCGCCTCGCGCAGGCGGCTGCGCAGGTTGCTGAAGAAGCCGGCGCGCGCCTCGCGGCTGTATGGTGGGACGCCGATGGAATGCGCGAATGCGACCGCATCGGCCTCCAGTTCGACCACCGGTTGGAGCGTGGCCACGGCGCCGAGATTTGGCTGATCGTCGGCGGCGGCCAGCGGCGAACTTCCGAGCACCCGCGCCGAGTCTGCAGCCTGTGCACTCGCGTCAATCGCTCGCAGGGCCTGGGCGGGTGGCTCGGCAGTCTTTTCGTCAGGCTGCTCGTCGGGTTGCGCCACTGGCGGGGGCTCGGAAACGTCCGGGCGCGACGGCGTCGGCGGCGGGCGCGCGGGCTCGACACCCTGTGCACGCAGCCACGGCTCGACTTCGGAGAGCGCCGTCGCGATCAACCGCGGCAGCCGCGTGCGCAGCGCCTGGCGCAAGACCGGCTCGGCGGCGGCGCCCTCGCCCAGATTCCTGAAGCTCGAGAGCACCGCCGATGCGAGAGTGCGCGCCCCTAGCGGATTCAGGTCGTCGTCCTCCCACAGCCCAGGCGTCATCGCGCGGACACGGCCCGCATAGGACTCGTAGGCGACCCCAGGCAGCTGTCGCACTTCACGGGCGATCTCCGCCGCGAGGATCTGGACGAGCAGTTCGTCCTCCTCCATCAGCGCCAGCGCCCGCTGTTCGGAGTCGGCACTGCCGGCGTACTCGAGGCACTTGTGGGCGCGATCGTGCAGCGCGTCGGCCAACGCGGCGAGGCGTGCCCGAGTCTCGATGCGCAGCATCGCCGCGATCGCGTACATCGACTGCCGGTCGCGCTGGCTCGGTTCGTCCTGGCCGGCCTGCTCGAGGTCCGACGCCACCTCGCCGATCGTGTCGCGCAGGTGGTATTCCAGTGACGAGCTCAGGCGTTCGAGCGTCTGCCCGAACAGCTCGAAGCGGTCTGGCGGCGACGCCGCAGGCATCGTCAGTCCCGTGATTCGTCGGTTTTCACGCCTGCGATGCTACGGGAATCGCCCTCACGGGGCTGTGACCAAATTGGGCGGAACACTGTCAAATCCACCGACATCCGTGACGCTTTCAGGCGTTCGGGAGAATCTCGAAGGGCCCGCGATGCATCGGTGGCTCACTCGGCGCGCAGACGACTCGCTCGACGCGGGCCATGGCGGGGCCGCTGCGGACCCAGTCGAGCATCCGTTCCACGTCGGCGTTCGCACCCGCCACGCAGGCCTCCACCGTGCCATCGGCCCGATTCCGCGCCCAGCCCGCCAGGCCCAGCGCCCGCGCCTCGCGCTGCATCGACGCGCGGAAGGCCACCCCCTGGACCCGTCCGTGGATCCGCAGCAGGACCGTACGCTCGGCGAGGCCGTTCTTCATCACGTACCGTCGCCAGGGCGTCGCTTGGGCGCCAGGGCTGAGCCCGGAGCCTCTGACCGCGAGTCGTCCGACGGTCCGTCGTCGTCACCCGTCTCGCTCTCGTCGCCGAGCATGTAGTCGCCGCGGCGCTGCGCCGCGAGAATGCGCATCGCGCGCTCCCGGTGGGGCGCGCGCACCAGCAACTTGACGCCGCCCATCGCGTAGGCCAGTGCCGAATTGGCGGACACCAGGTGCTCGTCGGCGATCCAGACCCGCAAGCCCTCGGCCTCCAGAAGGCCCTTGATCAGATGCGCCTCCAACGGCGTCGCAAAGCTCGCCACGGCAACCAGCGGGATGTCCTCGGCGCTCAATGTCGTCTGTGTCCGATAGTTACCAACTACAGCACCTGTTTCGCGATCCGCAGCCGCACCGCGTCCATGTCGTCGCCACGCAGTTCACGCAACGCGTAGCCGACGAACTCTCCCACGACACGCTTGCGCCAGTAAAGGTCGAGATCGGTGTTGTCCATCGGCTTCGCGCGCGACGCCACGTCGGCCGCGGCCTGCGCGATCGCGTCGTCGGTCAGTGGCTTGCCCGCGAGCCGCTCGCCCGCGTCGGTGAGCACCGGTCGCGACGCAACCGCGCCGAGCACGATGCGAGCCCGCTCCACCGAACCGTTCCCGGCAAGCTTCACCGCGCAAGCGACCCCGAGCACCGGAAAATCGAAGGAACCGCGCCTTCGCAGCTTCCAGTAGGTGCTGCGCCATCCGTCGCTCGCGGGCAGCGCGACCTCGGTGAGGATCTCGTCGGGGCGGCGGGCGAGGTAATGCATGCCGTCGTTCAGGTACAAATCGGCGAGCGGCACCTCGCGCTCGCCGTCGGCCGACGCAAGCCGCACACGGGCGTCCAGCGCGATCAGCGCGGGCGCGCAATCGGTCGACGATACGGCGACGCACCGCTTGCTCGCAGTGGCGACCCAGCAGGTCTCGCCGTCCTTCTTCATGCAGAAGTCGATCGCCTTACGCCACTCCAGATTCTGGTTGTAGTAGTTGCAGCGCGTGTCCAGGCACAGGTTGCCGCCCAGCGTCGCGGCGTTGCGCAGGTGCACTGTCGCGACCTGCGCTGCGGCCTGCCACAGGCCCCGGTAGGCCTGTCGCAGCCGATCGCTGCGCACGATCTGCGTCAGGGTGAGGCCTGCGCCCAGCGTCACGCCGGCTTGCTCGTCCGAGAATCGCTTCAGTGCCTGCACGCGGCGCAACGACACCAGTGTGTGCGGCGTCTGCTGGCGGCGCTTCATGTTCGGCAGCAGGTCGGTGCCGCCCGCGATCACCATCGCGTCGGGGCCCTCGGCCGCGAGGATCCGCGCCGCCTCGAGCGCGCTGGCGGGCGCGCGGTAGTCGAACCAGGGCAATCGCATCATGAGGCGACCTCCTCGGAACGCTGCGCCTCGCCGGGGCGGCGCTCGAGCGCATTGCCGTCACCCCCCTCCCATGGCGGCGGCACGAACATCGGCTCGGGGTAAGGCACGTCCGGGAAGCGTTGCGGACCGACGCGCGGATCGAGCCCCTGCGCCTTGAGTTCCAGTGCCCGCAGCACCTTGTCCGGCGTGATCGGCAGCTCGTCGATGCGCACGCCGACGGCGTCGAAGATCGCGTTGGCCACCGCCGGCATCACCGGCAGCAGCGGACCCTGGCCCACTTCCTTGGCGCCGAACGGACAGTTGGGGTCCGGGTCCTCGACCAGGATCGTGACCACCTCCGGCATGTCCATCGATGTCAGGCTCTTGTACTCGAGCATCGACGGGATCTTGTGCACCAGGGCGCCGGAAAGCTTCGGCGGCAGGCGACGGAACACCTGCTCTTCCATCAGTGCTTCGCCCAGTCCCATGTAGACGCCGCCTTCGACCTGTCCCCGCACGCTGACCGGATTGATCGCCCTGCCGATGTCGTGCGCGATCCAGACCTTGGGCACGGTGATCCAGCCGGTGGCCTCGTCGACCTCGACCTCGACGACGCAGGCGGTGTACGAATACGCGGGCGACGGACCAACCCCCGCCCCCTTGTAGCGACCCGGCGCGCGCGGCGGTGTGTACGAGCCGACCGCGCCGAGCGTGCCGTTGCGCGCCTCGGCAAGAGCCACCGCCTCGGCGAAGGCGACGGTCTTGTCCGGCGCGTGCGCCGCGTACACCTTCCCCTGCGAGAAGCGCATCGCGTCGGGCAGCGCATCGAGGTGTTCGGCCGTCGCTTCCGCGAGCTGCTCGCGCAGCCGCTCTGCCGCCTGGATCGCCGCGTTTCCCATCATCACCGTGACGCGGCTCGAGTAGGAGCCGAGATCGATCGGCGTCGTGCCGGTGTCGCCGGTCACGCAGCGCACGTCGAACGGGTCGATGCCGAAGACCTCGGCGACGATCGCGGCGAGCACGTCGTCTGACCCCTGCCCGATCTCGGTCGCGCCGCAGAAGACCGTGACCTGGCCGCTGCGGTCGAGCAGGATCTGGACGCCCGAGTGCGGCATCTTGTTCCAGTAGATCGGCAGCCCGGCGCCGCACATGTAGGCGCCGCAGGCGATGCCCAGGCCACGCCCGGCGGGCAGCTTGCCGTGCCTGTCGTTCCAGCCGGAGGCGTCGACGACCCGTCGGATGCACTCGGCGAGCCCGATGGTGCCGATCCTGAGCCAGTTGGCGGTCAGCGAATCAGGTTTGGCGACCATCTGCAGGCGCATCTGCGCCGGGTCGATGCCCAGCTTGTGCGCGATCTTGTCGAGCTGCACCTCCTGGCCGAAGCGCGGCTGCGGCGTTCCGTGGCCTCGCTTGGGACCGCAGGGCGGCTTGTTGGTGAATGCGCGGCAGGCGTCGAAGCGGTAGCGCGGCAGCTCGTAGGTCACTGTCTGCAGCGCGCCGGTGTAGAAGGTGCTCGCCGTGCCGTAGCTTCCGTAGCCGCCGCCGTCGAGCAGTGTCTGCAGGTGCATGCCGGTCAGCCTGCCGTCGCTGGTGACGCCGGTGCGCATCTTCATCAGCACCGGGTGGCGGCCGCGGTGCATGTAGAAGACTTCCTCGCGATTCAGGCAGACCTTCACCGGGCGGCCCAGCATCAGCGCCGCCTTGGCCACCACCAGTTCGTGATTGTGGATGTCGGTCTTGCCGCCGAAGCCGCCACCGTTCGGGCAGGCGATCACGCGGATGTGCGCGCCCGACATGCGCAGTACGCGCGCCAGTGCCCGATGCAGGTAGTGCGGCACCTGCGTGCTCGACCAGATCGTCAGCTTCCCCTCGCCGTCGACGCTCGCCAGCGACGCCTGCTGCTCCATCGGCAGATGCGTGTTGCCCTCGAAGAAGAAGACGTCTTCGAACACGTGGTCCGAGTTCGCGAGCGCCTGCTCGACGTCGCCGAACTCGAAGGACTGCAGCCGGTGCAGGTTGCCCTGCTCGCCGTAGTCGTGGATTCTGGGCTCGGGATTGTCGAGCGCGTCCTGCGGTGTTGCGATCGTCAGCAGTCGCTCGTACTTCACGTCGATAAGCTCGAGCGCCTCGCCCGCGGTCTGCTCGTCCTTCGCGATCACCGCGGCGACCGGATCGCCGACGTAGCGCACCCGCTGCGGCGCGAGCGCATGTTCGTCCTGCGACACGGGAAGAATCCCGTAGCCGATCGGAAAGTCCCTGCCGGTGAGCACCAGGTGCACACCTGGATGTGCAAGCGCCCGCGACGCATCGATCGACACGATCAGCGCGTGCGGATGCGGCGAGCGCAGCAGCCGGCAGTGAAGCATGCGCGGCAGTGTCATGTCGTCGGCGAATCGCGTCTGACCGGTGACCTTGGCGCGCCCGTCGACACGACGCCGCGCCTTGCCGATCACATCGAGCTTCTGCTTGCCAGCCATGTCATCTCGCTTGCCAGCCATGTCATCTCCAACACGTCGCACATCGCATGTCGCAGCTCGCACCTCGCACCTCGGACGCTCCCCGCACGCGGTTCACCGCGCCCGTCCGTGCGAGCGAATTCAGCGGCGATCGCGCTTCTCTTCCCGGATCTGCCGCGCCGCCTGCTCGACCGACTCGAAGATCTGCTGGTAGCCGGTACAGCGACACAGGTTGCCGGCCAGCGCTTCCTTGATCTGCTCGCGGCTCGGGTCCGGTTCCTTGTCGAGCAGCGCCTTGGCGGTCATCAGGATGCCCGGGGTGCAGTAGCCGCACTGCGTCGCACCGTTGTCCGCGAACACCGCCTGAAGCGGATGCAGCTGCGGGCCGCGCGCGAGCCCCTCGACAGTCTCGACCCCGCGGCCTTCGCACTCGACCGCCAGCACCAGGCACGACAGCAGCGGTTCGCCGTCGACCAGCACCGCGCAGGCACCGCACTCGCCGAGTTCGCAGCCGTGCTTGGTCCCGGTGAGATTCAATTCCTCGCGCAGGACTTCGAGCAGCGTCTTGTAGGGCGGGAACGAGACCTGCTGGGTTTCGCCGTTCACGGTCAACGCCATGTGGACGTTGCGGCGTGCGTCCGGTGCCGGAATCGTCGCGATGCCGGCGGCGGCGGTGTCGTTCATCGATCGGCTCCTGAAAATGCCGCCCGGCGCGCGAGCGGCTGTTTGACTGCGACACGCGAGGCGCTCGCGACGGGGTGAGCGGCAAGCAGTCCCCTGACGAGGTAGTCGGCCAGCGCATCGGCGATCGTCCCGGGCGACTTGGCGCCTTCGGGCCGATACCAGCGCGCGCTCCAGTTGACCGCACCGAGCATTGCGCGGGTCACCAGCGCGGCATCGCACGGCGCGAACTCGCTACGGGCCACGCCCTGGGTCACGATCGAGCGAAGCGCACGCTCGTACGCGTCGCGCTTCGCGATGACGGGCGCGCGAAGCGCCTGCGGCAGCGCCTCGACCTCCAGGTGCGCGGTCGCACCGTCGAGGTCGTCGAGCATCGCGTGAACGTGCTCGCGCAGAACCTGGCGCAGTCGATCGGCTGCCGATGCGTCGGCGCGCTTGCTGTGATCCACGGCGTCGAGC
>JAHEDO010000040.1 GCA_024641185.1 Burkholderiaceae bacterium
CGCGAGTTGGACGCGGCGCTGGAGTCGCTGCGAGCCGACCTGAAGGCCGCGGCGCAGATGCAGCGCAGCCTGCTGCCGGCGCGCGACCTGCGGCCGGCGGGCGTGGGCTTCGGCTGGCGGGTGCTGCAGAGCGCCGAGATCGGAGGTGACCTGGTCGGTGCCGTGGAACTGCCCGACGGGCAGGCCGCGATCTGGATGTTCGACGTCGCGGGGCACGGCGTGCAGGCGGCACTCGCGTGCTTCGCGCTGCATCGCTGGCTCACGGCGCAACCCGGCGGGCTGCTCTGCGACGCGCGGGGTCGCGCCCGCGAACCGCACCAGGTCTGCGGCGCGTTGAGCGCGCAACTGCTGGCCGCAGGCGACGCGATGCGATACCTGACGCTGTGCTACCTGCTGGTCGACCGCGCGCGCGGGCAGTTGCGCGTCGCGCAGGCGGGCCACCCGCCGCTGGTGTTGCTGCGGGGCGGGCGCGCCGAATTTTTCGAGCCCGGCGATCCGCCCGTCGGCCTGATCGAGACCGTGGAGTTCAGCAGCCACGTCGTCGCGATCGAGCCCGGTACCAGGCTGCTGATCTACTCCGACGGTCTGCCGGACGCCAGTTCGGCGGGCGGCGAGCGCCTGGGCCAGGCCGGCGTGCTCGACGCGGTGAGCTCCAGCGCCGCGGGCGGGCTGGCGCTCGAACCGATGCTCGACGCGATCCTGGACCGGGCTCGCGCGCACGCTGGCGGCCGGCCGTTCGACGACGACCTGTCGCTGCTCGCGATCGAGCTCTAGCGGGGTTCTCACAGTCCCTTGAACAGGCTGGCCAGCGTGAACACCGAAAGGCCGGGTGCGATCTGGCGGAAGACGAACCCGATCTCGGCCATTCCGTTGCGGGGCACGAACACGATGTCGCCTTCCTCTAGAAACACGTTGACCTGGCGGTCCGCGGTCATCAGCGAAGCGAGCGGAGCCTTCAGGACGGCTTTCTTGGACGGGCGGTAGATCGCGATCTCCTGCGGCGCGGCCTGCTCGGTCGGGCCGCCCGCCTGCGCGAGTGCGTCGGTGACCGACATGTCGGGCGTGAGCCGGTACGAGCCCGGTTTGTGCACGTCGCCCATCACGTACACCAGCGTGTCGTCCGAGTCCGGGATGTAGATCAGGTCGTTGGGCTTCAGTCGGATGTTGTATGCGCTGTCGGTGTTGTTGAGCAGCTTGCGCAGGTCGACCCAGATCACCTGTTCGCGGCCGCGGAAGATCGCGCAGCGCGTGAGCGTCGCCTTCTTGTCGAGCACGGGCAGGGCGCCGCCGCGTGCGAGCGCCTCGAGCAGCGTGGGCGGGGTGTCGAATCGCACGACGCCCGGGTTCTCGACGCGCCCGAGCAGGATCACCCGGTTGCTGGTGTACTCGTCGACCGACACGCTGACCGACGGCGAACGGTAGTAGGGCAGCAGGGCGTCGCGGATCGTTCCGGCGGCCTCGTCACGGGTGGCGAGCGCGACCTTGACGGTGCCCGCGAGCGGGACGGCAACCCGACCGTCGGGACCGACCGTGTGCTTGCCGGAGACCTCGGGGCGGCCCCAGACGCTGATCGTCAGCTTGTCGCCTTCGCCGACCCGGTACAGCGGCTCGGCGGATCCGCGCTCGAAAGCGGCAAGTGCGTCTCGGTCGACGTAGTCGACCTTCTCGGTCTTCTCGGCGCGCTGGAAGGCTGCGCTGTTCGCGTCGGCGGCGGGCAGGGGCACCTGGGTGCCGCAGGCGGTCAGGATCGCCGTACCCGCTGCGAAAGCGAGCCTTGCCAGCCGGCGGAACGGGTGTGCGTCAGTCATGTCCGGGTTCCAAAGAAGTGGGCCACGCGTTGTGCGCGCAGCGCGGGTTCGAGGGCGGGGTCGAAACTGGCGTCGCGGTTCGCGATCGTGTCGGCCCACGGCAGGTCGCGTGTCTCGCTCGAGAAGCGTGCGGCCAGCTCGTCGAGGCTGCAGATGCGCCGCGCGGGCGAGCCGACCAGCACGGAATTCGAAGGCACGTCGCGCGCGACGACCGCGCCGGCGCCGATCAGCACCCTCGAGCCGATGGTCACGCCGGGCAGAACGATCGCGCCGTGGCCGATGAATACGTCGCTGCCGATGTCGATCTTTCCGACGCGGTCCAGGCGCAGTCCGTAGGCGCGATTGATCATGTTGACCGAACCGTCGTGGCCGAACAGCGTGCAGCCGGTCAGTCGCACGTTGTCGCCCAGGCGCAGGAAGGCGGGGTCGGTGATCGTGACGTTGGGCACGATGAAGCAGTCGTGCCCCATCGCGTGCAGTCCGCCGTGGCGCGCCAGCCAGCGCGCCCACTGGTAGCCGTCGGGGCGGCAGACGCGCCGGTACAGGCCCGCAAGCCGCCCGTGGCGGTGCGCGGCCCATGACAGAAGAGTCTTCAGCATGCGGCGGACTCCTCACGGCGGCGCTTGATGCGCGCGGGCACGCCGACGGCGAGCGCGCCCGCGGGCACGTCGCTGATGACGACCGCGTTGGCGCCGACCACCGCGCCAGCGCCGACGCTGACCGGCCCGAGGATGCGCGCGCCCGAGCCGATGTCCACGCCGTCGCCGATGCGCGGCGCGCCGCGTTCGCCGGTGCGCTTCAGGCCGATCGTGACGCCGTTGCGGATGACCACGTCGTCACCGATGACGGAGTCGCCGCTGACGACGATTCCGCCGAAGTGGTCGATGCGCAGGCGCCGGCCGACGACCGCCTCGCAGGGCAGGTCGATCCCGCTGGTGATCTGCACCGTGATCTTCATGAGCTTGTAGAGCAGCGACAGCGGCCGGCGCAGCAGCGCGGGGCGCACCGTGTAGCGCCAGCGCCCGAAGCGGTAGACCACCAGCGCCCAGACGCCCTGGCGCCAGGGATCTCGCTCGTGCGTGCGCCAGTCTTCGCGGATCAGCTCGAACATGGTGGTCTCCGTTTCCTGCGCGCGTTCACCAGGGCTGGGGCGGCGAGACGCGGCCGCCGCGGGTGTCGGACCAGGCGGTGCGCATCAGCGCGATCAGCGCCAGCGATTCTTCGCGCTTGGCGAGCGCGTCGGCGCCGCGCGCGGCGCGGTTCTTCAGCGCGCGCACGCGATGCCAGCCGATCTCCAGTCCGCGCGAGAGCCAGGCCGTCAGCGGGCCGTGGTTCTTGCGGTAGTAGATCAGCGCGCTGCGCATGCGCCACAGCGCGAGTTGCGCGCCGGAGGATTGCATCGCGAGCCGGCGCACCGTCCTGGACGACTCGCCGCCCAGGTGCACCACCTCGACGTCGGGCCAGTAGCGCACGCTGCTTCCGGCGGCCTTGATGCGCCGGAACAGGTCCACTTCCTCGTAGTACAGGAAGAAGCGCTCGTCGAACGCGCCGATGCGATCGAGCAGGTCGCGGCGCAGGACGGCGAAGGCGCCGGGCACCCAGTCCGCCTCGCAGGGCTGCGACGGGTCTGCCCAGGTGCGGTCGGCGCGCCCGAGCAGCCGCGAGCGGGGAAAGCGCGCCGCCAGACCGGTAAGCGCAAGCGCGTCGTTGAACAGCGACGGGAACATTCGCGCCGACGGCTGCAAGTCGCCGTCGCGGCCGACCAGCCGCGCACCGCCTGCGCCCACCGTGTGGTCGGCCTGCATGTGGCGGATCGCGAGGGTCAGGCTGCCGGGCTTGAGGAACGCGTCGGAGTTGAGCAGCACAAGGTAGCGGCCGCGCGCGGTGGCGAAGCCGAGGTTGTTCGCCGGCCCGAAGCCGAGGTTGGTTGCGCTGCGGATCAGTCTGACATGCGCGAAGTCGCGCTCGACCATCCCGGCGGAGCCGTCGCGCGAGGCGTTGTCGACGACCACGGTCTCCAGCCGCGAGTCCGGCGCCTGGAAGCCGCTGCGCGCCTCAGCGTCCAGGTGCTGCAGGCACTGGCGAAGCACTTCACGGGTGTTGAACGAGACGATGATGACCGACACGAGCGGCGTGTTCATTTCGAAGACTCCCTTGCGGTGCGCACCCACGGCGTTCCGGCGCGCGCCGCGCGCAGGACCGCGCCCAGGCCGAGCGCCTTGCGGGCGATGTAGACGGGAACCAGTGCGAAGGCTGCGAGGTCGCGCCAGCCGCATCGGCCGATCGCGAACGCGCCGGCCACGTGCAATGCGACGATCGCGAGCGCCAGCGCCGCCAGTGAAGCGACGGTGCCCGAACCGAGAAGCGCCGCGGCGAGCAGCAGACCGACGTGGTACGCGAGCGGCGCCAGCGCGAGTTCGGCCAGCGGTTCGATCAGCCGCCACCGGCCGCGCACGATGTCCCCGAGCAGCGGTCCGCCGAGCTGGGCGAGCATGCGCAGGCGCCCGCCCTCCCAGCGCGCGCGCTGCGACGCGGCGGCCGCGCCGGCGTTCGGCATGTCGCCGCTCACCAGCGCATCCTCGACGAACCGAACGCGAAACCCGGCGCGCACCAGCGACGCGTGGTACTCGACGTCTTCGACGATCGAGCGCGCGCGATAGGGGGCCGCGACGAGGGTCTCGCGCGCCAGCGCGAAGCCGTTGCCCAGCACGCCGACCGAAAGACCGAGCCGCTCGCGTCCGCGCAGCCGCAGAACGTTCCAGGCGAGCCGGGCCAGGCGCACCAGCCGCGCGCGCGCGCTGCGCGCGTCGCCCAGCGGAAGGTAGGCGGCCTGTGCGGCCTGCGCTCCGTCGTCGAGCGCCGCGCGCATCGCCGCGAAGAAGCCTCTGCGCACCTGGCTGTCGGCGTCGACGACGAGGACTGCGACGAACGGTTCGCGCAGCAGCCGCTCGAAAGCGAAGTCCAGCGCGTAGCCCTTGCCCCGGCGCGACGGGTCGTCGCGGACCAGCACTCGCGCGCCGGCGGCGCGGGCGCGCTGCGCGGTGTCGTCGGTGCAGTTGTCGGCGACGACGACGATCTCGACATGCGCGTCTGCGTCGGCGCGCAGGCTGGCCACCGTCGCCGCGATGCCGTCCTGCTCGTCGTGTGCCGGCACGACGACCGCGATCCGGGGTGCGGGCGCTTCGGCGGCATCCGGCCCCTGGCCGACGGACGCTCCCTCGCTGTTGGCGCCGCGGCGTGCGGCGGCGCGCGCCGGAAGGAAGGCTCCGACGGTCAGGACCGCGAGCAGCAGCGTGCCGGGCAGGGCCAGCGCGAACAGGACGGTGGCGATCAGGTGTGCGAGCGCGGTCATGCGAACTCTCCGGCCACCGCCGTGGCGGCGGTCGCGGAGCCCGCGCTCGCGCCGATGCGGCGCTCGAAGATTGCCGCCAGTCGCGCGGTGTTGCGCGCGAGGTCGTAATGGGCAACGACGCTGGCGCGGGCGTTCGCGGCGAGGCGGCGGCACAGGTTGGGGTCGTCGATCAGCGAGCCGATCGCCTCGGCGAGTCCTTCGGCGTCGCTCGGGCTGACGAGCAGGCCGTCGATGCCGTCACGGATCAGCTCGGGCACGCCGGTGATGCGGGTCGTCACGCAGGGCAGGCCCATCGCCATCGCCTCCATCAGCACCACCGGAATCCCTTCGGCGAAGCTCGCCAGTGCGAAGCAGTGCGCGCGGCGGTAGTACTGGGCGATGTGGTCCTGGCTGACCCCGCCGACGAGAGCGACCCGGTCCACGAGGCCGAGGCTGCCGACTCGCTCGCGAAGCTCGTCGGACTGAGGGCCCGCCCCGACCAGGGTCAGGCGCAGGTCGCGCCCCTGGGCCACCAGCCGCGCGACCGCGGCGAGCAGCACCTCCTGGCCCTTGGCCGGAACGAGTCGCCCGACGCACAGGAGTTCGAACGGTCCGGCGCAACCGCGAGGCTCGGGCTTGAACCGGGCCGGGTCGACGCCGAGGCGCGAAACCTCGAGCCGGGGCCAGTGGCGCGGGTCCGACAGCATCATCAGCTGGCTGCGTGCGAAATGGCTGATGCAGACGACGAGTGCAGCGTCGGCCACCTTCTCGCGCAGCCGCTGGCCGCGAGCATCGTAGAACTCGTCGGGGCCGTGGACCGTCATCGAAAAGGGGACGCGGAAGCTGCGGTGCACCAGCAGGGCGACGCTCGAGGCGGCGCTCGCGAAGTGCACGTGCAGATGGGGGGCGCCGGTCCGGCGCAGCCAGCGTCCGACCATCAGCGCCTCGGTGAAGTAGGCGAACCAGAGGGCGATGCGTTTCGGGTCCGGGCCGGCCAGCGCCAGCGCGGCGGTCAGTCCGCGCAGCCAGGCGAACGGCCGGCGCGCGAGCGTCGCGGCGTGCGCGAGCAGCGCGCCGGGCAGGCCGTGGCCCTTGACGCAGTAGGCCGCGGACGCCTCGCGCGCCTCCGCCGTGGTCATCTGCTCGGGCGCACGGTCCGGCCGGTTGATCGACGCGATCCGGATGTCGAAACCGCGCAGACGCAACTGTTCGATCTCGCGCAGGATGAAGGCCTCGGAGAGCGCCGGCATCATGCTGACCAGGTAGGCGAGGCGGCGGCTGGGGACTGCGGTATCGAATGCGCGCATTGGAATTCCTAAAGATGCTGAAAGTATCACTTTTATCAAACAAGAAGTCAAGCCCGAGATGTGACGAATGCCAACCTGGGGCCAAACTCTTCTTGCGTCACTGAGTAGAGGGGCGCGGCGCCCGATGACGAAACGCTGGTCCGGCGGCATCGGTGCGCGATTTCCGCTCATTCACCACAAAAAAGGTATATATTTATCGTTTTAGTCATTTTGCAGCCGGGCGGTTCGCTCACCGCACCGGTCAGGCAGCCGGCACGTGGTCTACATCGTCTATTTCGCCAGCATCGCAGCCGTCGTGGTCTCGCTGCGGGCATCGCCCGGGCGCGCGATGCTCGCGGTGTACCTGCCGGCGCTGCTGCTGATCCCCAACGGATTCCGGGCGATCACGCCGGGCATACCCGACCCCAACTTCAACCAGGCGGCGATCCTGCCGATCCTGATGTTCGCGGTGCTGCGATACGGACACCGCTGGCGACCGAGCGTGACCGACTTTCTCGTGCTCGCGCTGGCGCTGCTGGTGGGAACCTCCGAGTACCTCGCGGCCGGGTATGACGAAGCGCAGAACCTGATCTTCGACATGGCGGCGTCGGTGCTCGCTCCGTACGCGGTCGCGCGTCTGTGCGTCGGCGCCGAGGACCTCGATGTGCCGATGGCCAAGCGCGCGGTGATTCTGCTGTTCGCGGTGGCGGTCGTGGGCCTGTTCGAGTTCCGCTTCGGCTGGAACCCGTTCATTGCCTTCATCGGCAAGTTCTTTCCGGGTCAGGCCACCGGGTGGGTCACCACCTTTCGCTATGGGATGGCGAGAGTGGCCGGACCGTACTCGCACGCGATCCTTGCGGGGATCATGATGGCGCTCGGCTACCGGCTGGCGCGCTGGCTCCATTGGGGCGGGCACTGGCAGGAGCGATTCGCGCGGCTGCACTGGCTTCCGTGGTCAAAGGCCCAGGTGATCAGCGCCGCGCTGCTCGTCGGTTCGGTGATGACGATCGCACGCGGGCCGTGGCTGGGCGCGCTGGTGGGCGCGCTGCCCCCGATGGTCGGCCGCGCGCGCAACCGCCGCCGCGTGCTGACCGTCGCTGCGGTTCTGTTGCTGGTGGCCGGCCCGCTCGGCTGGGTCGCGATGAACGCGTACCTCGACGTGCGACCAGGCGCGGAGATGACGATGTCGCAGGAGTCGGCGCTCTACCGCAAAGTGCTCGTCGAGAAGTACGTCGACATCGCGCTCGAGCACGCGGCACTGGGTTGGGGCCGAGTCACCTGGCCGAAGGTGCCGGGAATGAGCTCGGTCGACAACTACTTCCTGCTGCTCGTGCTGATGCACGGCTTCGTTGCGCTGGCGCTGCTGATCGCCTTGTTCGTCTGGCAAGGCGTTCGACTGATGGCCCGCGGCGTCACCGAGTCGCGGCAGGCGAACTCGCTGGCCTTCACATTCGTCGGCATGCTGCTGGTGGTCCTGGTCTCGATCGTGACCGTCTACCTCGGCGAACAGGTCCTGCCGGTGCTGTTCCTGGTGTTCGGATGGTCCGAGGCCTGGTTGCAGCGGACACGTCCCCCGTCCGCCGGCAACGCGGCTCGCGCCCGGGGCGATCGCGCCGAACCGGCGACGGTGGATGCGCCGCGCAAGCCGCCGGGGTTCGGCGAAACGCGGCGCCCGCGCTTTCGCGTCATCCGTTGACGGTCATTCGGCCGAGCGCCGAACGTCGGCCCCGGAGCGTCGCAGCCTGATCCACGCGGGCCGGCCGGCCCGAAGGCGAGCAAAGGACTGCTGAGCGGTCCCATGGGCTTGGCGCGCGTTGCGGCGTCACCCGGCCGGCAGCCGCGGTTCCCGGACTCGCCGGTTAGCGGACGTTGGCCGCTGCTCCGGGCGTGAAACGGCCGTCGCGAAAACTGAATGCCAGGTCGGCAGGCTAGGAGCAGACATCCATCGGCTCGGACGCTTGCGCGGTGGAACGGCCGGAAACTGATCATTAAGCGGCGGCTCGATTCTCTTGGTCGTGGGATAGCCTGCCGGCAACTGCAGCCGCTCGCGGTCGCTGCAACATTAGCGCGGGGCGGACGCCTGCGTCACGTCAACGGGCCTTTCGCACGCGCTCCACTTCGTCGGCCAGCATCCGATCGCGGAGGCCTTCCCCGCGCAGCGCTATGAACGTCACGATACCGTGAATCGCAAGGCCCAGGCCCCAGCCGAGCAGTGGAAACAGGAACCAGCGCTGGCCGCCATTCCAGAGGTTGATTGCAAGCAGCCCGGCGTTGACCAACACATAGACCAAGGCGTGGACCGTGAACCCGGTCTTGAGACCGACGCGACGCTTGGCGCGACGCAGGATCTCGTCCTCGCTCAAGGGGGAGTTCGGTGTCATGGGCATGGTCCTTCATGATCGAAGTTCGGATCTTCACACGGAGTGGCGCGCTTGTCACCGTAAGAGCCAAGGACCGCTTCGGGTCTCGGGAGTTACGTCTGATTTCCCGAAGGTCGGCTCCGCGTTCGAACTCGATCATTCCTGACTGCGGACATTCGCCGCCGCTTCGACGCTCAGCGGACGTTGAACTCAGGAAGCGAGATAGCTACTGACGGTCCGTTCTCGCCATGGGTGGCCGCTACGCCGAGCAGACCTCGACACCAGGCACGACGAAACTGCGCCCAGCGCCGTACCCTCTGACCAGCGCGCTACTTTCGCTCAACGATCAGGATCTGGCAGTCGCTCTTGCCGACATTCTCCAAAGTATGCGCGGCCACGGGAGCCTGCAACACAGCCGATCCCTGGTCCCTGTGGCCGGCGAATAGAACGCTGTCCGTCGGTCCGTACAGGCGCAAGTCGCACGCGGTCAGAGCGTAGGTTGCATTGGCAGGGTGAGAGTGGAGCGCGTCGCGCTGTCACGCTGGACAGCGGGAAGCCCGCAACGGCGTCTCTGGCTCTTTAACCGTGGCGATCGGCGTGACGAGCGAACTTCCGGTATGCGTTTTCGAAAGAATGAGTGCATTTGGCTGGCACTCCGAGGGACTGGGTCGTCGTGTTCACCAGCGCTGCTGCGAAGTCGCCGAACGTCGACGACGAATTGACAAATCGCATTGTGTACGAACCGAGGTCACGCTTGAAATCCTGAAACCACTCCCCTGGCGAGACTCTGGAGGTCCGAGATGTCGAATAGACGCTGGCTTCCCTGGCGGTCGGCCGGTGATCCCAGTCGACGTTGGCTCGTTCTGGCGTGGGCTGTTCTGATTGCGTACAGGGTCTTGCGGGTCTTTGTCGGAACAGAACGTGCGCTCTCGGCAATCGAGATGTTTTTGTCTCGCCAGTTTCAGAAGCACACGAGCGCCTATCTCGAGGAGCGATTCGGCATAGTTCAAGACAAGCCCCGTGAGGCCTTCGATCGAATTGCGGAGAACTACAGGCTCAGGGGCGAGCGTCTCTTCGGGCCACGCTTCACGTACATCGAAGCCGTCGCGACGGACGACCAGAGCCATACGCATATCACCAAGTGCCTTTTCAATGACTTCTTCCGGGCACACGGTGCGCCGGAAGTCGTGCAAATCTTCTGTGCGCTTGACTCGGTCTGGGTCGACGAGTTGCATAAGCCTCGCTATGGCACCCGGTTCCTGCGACCGACGACCCTAGCGCAGGGTGCGGATGCTTGCAGGTTCCAGTTCTCTCGCGCCGCGACAGATCAAGGCGTCTAATCAAAGAAACATTCGCCAAGCGCGCCGCTCGGTGCGCGGAACGCGGCGGCGCTGGCGGTGCACCGCCTCAACAAGCTCGCCGTGCCTGCGCTGGTGCTCGTCCGGGACGGCTGCTTCGGTGGCGGTACCGGCACCGTCGCCGCATGCGACGTGTTGATCGCTGCCGACGCCGACCGCGTCGTTTACGTTCGCCATGTCTAAGCGCGACGGCGAAGCACACGCAGCACCGCGTCGCGCTCGTCGGCGCGCAGCCAGCGCCAGAGCAGCGCGCCGCAGGCGACGCAGTGCGCTGCGCCGAACGCGGCGAGCGCCCCCAGCAGCGTGACCCGACCGGCGCCGACCGGCACAATGACCTGCCACAAGGCCAGCAGCGCGAGCGCCACCGCAAGCGGTGCCAGCGTGGGCAGCACGACCGAGGTGAGGAGTTCGCGCGTGGGCAGGCCCAGGCGGCGATGGTTGTGCAGGTTGTAGAGCAGTGCGGCGATCACCGTGCCGGCGGCGAGTCCGATCGCGATCGCGCTGGCAACGTGTCCGATCACTGTCCAGGCAATCCCGATCCCGGCGCCGATCAGCGCGATTCTCAGGCCGGAATAGAGGAATTCGTTGCCGACGAGGCCCATGCCACGAAACACCGCCGAACCCGGCCCGGTGATCACGTGGAACAGCGCGCCGACGGCGCAGGCCGAGAGGACCGTCGGCAGCGCCTGCAGTTCGGGGCGCTGGCCGAGCCACGCGAGGGACAGCGGCACGGCGAAGGCCGCCATGAAGCTTAGCGGCACGGCGGCGATCAGTGCCACCGAGCGCGTGGCGCGCGAGTAGAGCGCGGCCAGAGTGCGCCGCTCGCGAGGGCCGCCGGCTTCCGCGAGCGCGGCCGCCTGCGGCAGCGTGACCCTGCTGATCGTCGACGGGATCGAGGCGGCCGACAGCGGCAGCTTTCCGCCGAGATCGAACAGCGCGATCGCGCCCGGACCGAGCAGGACACCGGATATCACGCGGTCCGCCGAGTGCAGCGCGACGCTGAGCAGCGTGCTCGCCTGCACCGACAGGCCGAAGCCCGCGAAGTGGCGCAGCATCGCCGCGTCGAACCGGCGAGGGCCGACCCGCAGCCCCGGCAGCGCCTTGCGCAGCATCACCATGTTGGCGGTCAGCGCGAACACGGTGCGCAGCGCGAACGCGGCCAGCAGCGCGTTGACGCCGAGTTCCGCCAGCAGGAACGCGACGATCAGCACGAACTCGAGGAGAAATGACGCCACCCAGACCTTCTGCTCCGAGCGCACACGCCGCAGGCCGTGCAGCGCGTGACCGAATGCGGACAGCGTCATGTCGAGCACGAAGACGCCGACGGAACCGACCACGAGCACGCGCGCCGCGGGTCGCAGCGCCGGTTCGACCTTCAGCAGGCCCATCAGCGGGTCCAGCGACAGCACGACCGCACCGAACACCAGCGTGCCGATCGCGAACATCGAGACGATGCCGGTGGAGAGCAGGCGGCCGATGCCGTCGATGTCGCCGCGCCCGTGCAGTCGCGCGACGAAGCGGACGTAGACGCTGGACAGTCCCATGTCGGCGAGCGCGACGTATGCGACCAATACGAAACAGGCGGCCCACAGTCCGTACTCGGACAGGCTGACCCGTGCGAGGATCATCGGCGGCAGCGCGAGGCGCGTCGCCAGATACAGAACCCGCGCGAACATCGCGAAGCTCGCGTCGCCCAGCAGGCCGTGCGGGCGCGGTGCGTGCGCTGCCGCGAGGGCATCGGCGTTCGGCCCGGCCGCGGACGCGGCCTGCGTGGGAGGCGCCGATCCGGCGTGCAGTTGCGCTTGCATGAGAGCCTCAGTGGTCGCGCGGCATGCGCGCTTGCGGTCGGGGTTGGCTCGCCGCTTCGATTTCCAGGACGGCGAGGCTGTATGGGGGCATCTCGAAGGTCCGGCCGCCATCGCATCGCGGCGACGCCGCGATGATCGCGACCGCGGGCGCCGCGCCGCCGGCGCGTTCGTTGTCGAGCCCGGTGCTGCCGTCGATCAGGCGCACTCGCGCGCCGCTCGCGCAGGGCAGCGCGGTGCGCACCGTCAGCGGGCCCGGCGAGGCGGACGCGACGACGAGGCGGGTCGCGGCTCCCTCGCCGACGAACGCGGCGGTGACGCGGTCGCAGCCGGACCCCTCGCAGCGCGCGGCGCGAAGATCGCCCTCGATCGCCTGGTTCATCAGGGCCAGTGCCAGGCCGGTCGGCCTCAGGGTGCCGGGCGCGAGATCGCGCGCGACCCCCCAGAGCCGGACCAGCGAGCGCTGCGCGCCGTAGTGGCTGTCGAAGCCCGCCAGCGCGTAGACCGACTGCTCGCGCACGCCCGCCAGCGCGGACTGCAGCAGGCGGCGCGCCAGCGCCGACGCCGAGTGCGCGCCGGTCACGGCGAAGTCGCGCAGCGCGGCCGGCGCGGATCCGCCGGTGGTGTGGAAGTTGACCTCGTAGACCGCGACGCCCTTGCCTTGGGCACCCGCCTGCCGGATGCTGTCGCGCAGCAGCGCGTCGCCCTCGGCGAAGGCCGCGGCGACCGCCTCGCGCTTCGACGTGGCCTGCAGGGACCGCAGGAAGTAGGGCGCGACGGCGACCTTCTGGGCCAGCGCGGATCCGCGGGCGAGGCGCGTCCATCCGGACGGATTCGCGAACTGCGCGTTGACCATCGGCACGATCCTCACGGATGCGTCGCCCGCCTCGCGAAGCAGCCGAAAGGCCCGGTCGGCGGCTTGGGCGTGCGCGTCGGGCGACAGGAAGCCCGCCGCCCGAAAGATCGGGTTCCAGTTCTCGTTGCCGAACTCGACCACGATCTCGCGAAAACCGTGACGCCGTCCCGCCTTCGCCAGCGCGACGCCGAGCGCGCGCCATTCGTCGTCGCCGAGAAGCGTCGGTGCCACGACCCAGGGCTGTGCGCCGACCGCCTCGCACAGCTCGAAGAACTCCGTCAGTCCGTAGAGCGAGAACAGTTCGGCGTCGCCCGGGCGGTAGCGGCTCGGGCGCCTCGCGTAGGGCTCGGCCAGGCGATTGCCGATCGAGTCGCCGAGTTGACCCTGCCAGTCGCGCAGATAACCGGGGCGCAGCATGCGCAGCACGGCGACCGTGTCGCGCCGGAAGCCGCCGGGGCCCGGCTGCGCCTCGCCGAGATAGACGTCGTCGAGCAGCACGTCGCCGGTGCGCGTCTCGAACGAGAGCTCCAGCGGGCCGGCCGGCCCGTCGTCGCGGCCCTCGAACGCGAGATCGACGCGCTGCCACGCGGAGCCGAGCGTGATCGAGCGCGCCACGAACGGGGTGCGTCCGTGTCGCAGGAACCGCACCTCGAGCCGCTCGCCGCCCTGCGCGCCGCGCGCCCAGAACGACAGCCGCCAGGAGCCCGTCACCGGCAGCAGCTTGCCCGCGCGCGTGCCGATCGTGTCGAGATGGTGCGAGAGGCGAGCGGCGCCGCCTCTGGGGGACAGCCGTGCCGACTGCCGGCCGGGGCTGCCCGGACGTGCGTCGCGATCTGCGGTCAGCTCGCCCCGATCCGTCCACCAGGACGCAAGCGCGGCTCCGTCCTCAACTGCCGCGACCGAGATCGCGTCGCCGGGGCGCAGCCCCGCGGGCATCGGGTCGAGTTCGAACGCTCCGCCTCCCGGGGGCGACGCGTGGCGCGAAGCGATGATGCGCCCGGTCGCGCCCGCCGCGGTCCCGGTGCGCACGTCGAAGCGTCCCCCGTCCCAGAATCCGTCGGCGCGCGCGAGCCAGATCGTGTCGTCGCGGACCCACCGGCCGTCGATGCCCTGGACGACGACCAGCGCGCGGTCGAGCGGCGCTTCGAGGCCCGGGTTCTTCAGCACGTTGGCGATCAGCTGCTCGGCGCCCCAGCTCGTGCGCGCCCCCAGGTTCAGGCCGATGCGCGGCATCTCGCGCAGCACCGGTTCGGGCAGCGCCTCGAGCCGGACTGTTTCCGCCGGGGGCGCCGCGGCCGCGGTGATGCCGGCTCCGACGGCGGGCCGTGCCAGCGCCAACGCCAGGGTTAGTGACAGGGCGATCGGCGGTGCGAGCGCCAGCGCCCCGGCCAGCGTCGACGCGCCGGCGATGCGCGTGCGCGTGCGAGAGGCGATCAGGCGCATTCGAGCATCGCGATCTCGCGGTAGAGCACCAGCGCCTGCGATACCTTCGCGTCCCAGGAAAACCGCTCGCGCGCGCGCGAACCGGCGACCATCGCCCGCGCGCGCCAGGCCGCGGGGTCATCGACGACGTTGCGAAGCGTCGCCGCCAGCCGCTCGACCAGCTGGCGCGGCGAGCCGGCGTCGATCGCCGCGCCCACCCCGTCGTCGACGATCTCGGCGGGCCCGCCGAAGTTCAGCGCCACGACCGGGCGCCCGCAGGCCATCGCCTCGAGCAGTACCGCGCCGCCCGACTCGCGCACCGACGGCAGGCACAGCAGGTGCGCGTCGTGCAGCGCCTGCGCCACACCGTTGGCGTCGAGGGCGCCGCGAAACCGCACCGCTTCAGAAAGACCGAGTGCCTGCGCCTCGCTGCGCAGCGACGGCAGCAGCGGTCCGTCCCCGACGACCTCGAGCTGCACCGGGTGGCTGGCGCGCACTCGCGCGATCGCCTGCAGCAGCAGTCCCACCGCCTTCACCGGCACCAGCCGCCCGACGAAGACCACGCGCAATGGCGTGCCGGCAGCGGGCGCGGCGGGCCAGGGCATGGGGGCGAAGCGTTCGGGATCGACGCCGTTCTCGATCATCGGCGTCACCCTGGGCTGCACGGCGGCCGGGATGCTCGCTCGAGTGGCGCGGGTTGCGGACAGGATCCGTGCCGCGCGTCGCGTCGAGCCGAGCAGTGCATCGAGGCCGCGCAGGAGCGGACGCAGGTGGCGCAGCCACTGCCCGTCGGCGTCGGCGAGCTCAGCGAATCCGGGTGCCGCGGGCAGCCCGCCGTTGAGCGGTCCGATCACCACCGGCAGGCCGAGCGCGGCGAGCCGCGTCGGCGCCCAGGGCGTGACCGGGGTCACCCGGTGCACCACGTCGTGCGTTCGCGCGATGCCGGTGAGCGCCCGGCGCGCGGCGAAATCGAACACGAACCAGTCGATCGAGGACACCAGGAAGGTCGCGTGCTGGCTGCGCGGAAACGCCTTTGCGGCCAGCCGGTACAACGGGCCGGCGAACCACTCGGTGTCGATCCAGACGATGCGCGAGCCTGCCACCGGCGCGCCGGCGGCCTCCAGCGCGGCGCGATTGCGCACGTGCGTGACCAGCGTGACCGGCGTGCGACGCGCGAGCCGCGAGTACCACTCCCAGCCGATCTGCGACACCGACCCCATGCCCGGACCGCACTGATACGCGACCAGCACCACGCGCGGATCGTCCGCCCTGCCTGGAGCAGGTGCGCCTTCGTGACGGCCGGGTGCGCCGGCCTCGGGCGCGCGGCCGGTCAGATCGGTGCGCATGCGTGCATGTCGCGGGAAATCGTGTCCGGGCGCCGCGCTTCGCGCGCGGAAGCGATCGGGCGTGCCGGAACGCCGGCCACCACCGCGCCGGGCGGCACGTCACGGGTGACCACCGCGTTGGCGCCCACCACGGCATGGTCGCCGATCGTCACGCCTGGCAGCACCGTCGCGCCGCGTCCGATCCAGGCGTGCGCGCCGATGCTCACCGGCCGCGCCGCGTGGCCCGAGTCGCGCGTCGCGACGCCGGCGCCAAAGCGATGGTTGGCGTCGCGGATGCTCGCGTACTCGCCGATCATCGCGCCGGCGCCGATGCGCACGCAGGCGTGCGAGACCACGTGCACGCCCTGCGAGAGCACCGCGCGGTCGCCGATCTCGATCGAACCGGCGTCCTGGGTCTCGAGCACCAGGCCGGGGTACAGGTGGAGCTCGCGGCCCATGCGCACGCGGCGGGTTCCCGGCATCTGCGGCGTGCCGAGCACGACCACCGACGGATCCACGCCGTCGCCCAGGCGCGCGCGCAGCCGTGCCCAGGCCCAGGCGCGCGCCAGCGGCGCGCCGAGCGCATCCGTCGCCAGCGCCAGCGGCATCAGCAACGCTCCGATCGCGCGCTTCATGCCGGAATTCATCGCGAGCTTTCCTTGTAGTCGATCAGCGCGCGCCGCCGGCCGCGCAGCCGGTCGAGGTGGAACGCCACCTGCCCGGCAAGGATCGGGAAGTGCTGCAGATGGCTGTGCGCGGCATAGACGAGCCGGGTGGCGAGCGACGGGTCCTTCCAGCGCGCGCGGACCGCGCTGCGCGCAATGACCGCGGCGGCGGCGGCGCCCAGCAGCACGACCGGTATCGGGCTCGCGACGGCCGCGGCGCCCGCCAGTGCGGCGAGCGGCAGCGCGAGCACCGCG
>JAHEDO010000041.1 GCA_024641185.1 Burkholderiaceae bacterium
TGTGGATGCCGTTGGCGTGCGCGAGCTCCTGCAGCTTCTTGTGGAACGGCGTGCCCTTCATGCGCATCGCGTGGTCCAGGCTCGAGATCGTGCCCGGCATGATGATGATCGAGAACTCCGGCGCCTTGCCCACCGCGTAGGACATCGGGAAGACCGCCATTTCCAGCGTGCCGTTCTGCAGTGCGTCGAGCTGCGCGACCGGCTTGATGCCGAGCGACTGCGCCGGATAGATGCGGAACTTGATGCCGGCGTCCTGCTTGTTGACTTCCTGGACGAACAAGCGCGTCGCCCGGTCGCGACCGTCGACGTTCGCCTTCCACTGGTGAGAGATCTTGATTTCCTGGGCGTGCGCGGCGCTCAGCGACACGACAGACACGGCGAGGGCCGCGGCGATGCTTCGCAGCGTCAGTTTCATGAAGTCTCCTCTGTTGCACAGAGCGCGACACGCGGGCCGCACTCCATCGTGCATTGTTTGTTTTGGGGTCGCCACGACGGCGAGCCGTCGCGAAGACTGCCGCGATATTACATTTCGGTCCGGCAAATGCCAATGTTCGGGCGCTGTCGTCGATGCGGCAAGGTGGTCGAGCGCTCGCCTGTGCCGTGCGCGTGGTGTGCAGGGCGGCGCACCGGCACAATGAGGGCTGGAACGACGCAAAGGAGGGGCGATGACTACCAGCGCACACCAGACCGCGACCGACTGGCCCGCGATCGCGGCGACCCTGGAGAGGCTGCTGAAGCTGCGCAGCATCCCGTTCGGCATGAAGCTCTTCGACTCCGTCGAGGCGATGGAGTCGATCCCGAAGATCCGGCGGCCGAAGGCGATCCACACCATGGACCAGATCGTCGCGCAGGCGGCCCGGCTCGGATGGACCGTCGGCATCACCGGCGACGACCTGGTCGGCGCGCAGTGTCGCGCGGTCGTCGGCCTGGGCGCGCAGGACGAGACCTGGCGCTCCGGCGCGTCGTACAAGGGCGTCTGGTACGCGACCGATGCCGACGCGCGCGCGCACCAGTCGGCGATGCACGTCGTGCCCGAGGGCACGTATCGCGCGCTGGTGGTCTCGCCGCTGGCCGGCGGGCGGCTCGACCCGCCCGACATCGTGCTCTTCTACGCGACCCCGGGCGCGATGATCTACTTCATCAACGGCCTGCAGTGGTCCGGCTACAAGCGCTTCGACTGGAGCGTGGTCGGGGAGTCGTCGTGCGCCGATTCATGGGGGCGCGCACTGACCCGGCGCGAGCCGAGCCTGTCGATCCCGTGCTTCGCCGAGCGGCGCTACGGCGGCGTGCTCGACGACGAGATGCTGATGGCGCTGCCGCCGGAACAACTCGGCAAGGCGATCGACGGCATGCAGGCGCTCGCGCGCAATGGATTCCGCTATCCGTTCCCGCAGTACGGCATCCAGCAGGACGTGCGCGCCGGCATGGCGGTCAGCTACCCGGATCGCGCCGCCAAGAAGGGCGACTGATGTCGCAGACAGTTCTGGATCCGTCCGCCCCGGCGGCGTTGCGCGAGGCGATCTCCTTCGCGATCGCCCACGAGTCGTCGTGGGATCGCGATCCCGCCTCGGGAAACTGGGGCATCTTCGGAAAGGACCCGCCACCCTGGAACCGGCTGCTGGGGCCGGTCACGCCTCGCGGACCCTGCTCGGGCGTCGTCGTGCGGGCAGGCCGACAATTGGCGAGCTGGGGCGAGCCGCATCGCGAGGATCTCACCTTCAGCATCGCGAAGACCTATCTGGCGCTGCTCGCGGGCGTCGCGCACGATAGCGGGCTGCTGCCCGACGTCGACGAGCCGGTCGGCGCGCGCGTGCGCGGCATCGGCTTCGAGGGGCCGCACAACGGCGTGGTGACCTGGGCGCATCTGCTGCAGCAGACCAGCGAGTGGGAAGGCGAGTGTTTCGGCGTTCCCGAGCAGGTCGACCGCTACCGGCACGTGTCCCACGACCCGACACCGGCCGCCGGGGTCAAGGGCGACGCGCGCCCGCTGCAGCGGCCCGGAACGTTCTTCGAGTACAACGACGTCCGGATCAACCAGCTGTCGCTGGCACTGCTGCACCTGTTCGGGCGGCCACTGCCGGACGTGTTCCGCGAGGCGGTGGCGCGGCCCTGCGGCGCCAGCGAGGACTGGCGCTGGGTCGGCTACGACAACTCGTGGATCGAACTGGACGGTCATCGCGTGCAGTCGGTGCCGGGCGGCACGCACTGGGGCGGCGGCGTGTCGATCGACAGCCTGGACCAGGCGCGCATCGGCCAGATGCTGCTGCGCGACGGCCGTGCGGGCGACACGCAGGTGCTGTCGCGTGACTGGATCGCGAGGATGCGTACGCCGTGCGCGCTCGCGCCGTTCTACGGCTACCTGGTCTGGCTGAACACCGGGCACCGGGTATTTCCGAGCCTGCCGGAATCGAGCTGGTTCGCGATCGGCGCCGGAAGCTCGATCAACTGGATCGACCCGCAGCGCGACGCGGTGGTCGTGCTGCGCTGGATCGACGCGAGCCACGCGGACGCGATGCTCGCTCGGATCGGCAAGGCGCTGGACGGCTGAGCCGCGCAGGCGCGCGGCCGCGTGGGGCGAGGCGCTCGCCTACCGGCGACCGGTGACCGTTGACCGGCGCCGCTCAGTGCTCGGCGCCGTGGCACTGCTTGTACTTCTTGCCGCTTCCGCAGGGGCAGGGGTCGTTGCGGCCGACCTTGGGCTGGTCGCGTCGCAGCGTCTCGGGGGCCAGCGCGCGCTCGCGCGCCGACGCGAAGAAGTCGTAGACCTCCTGCACGCCGTCGAGCATCGCCGCGATCGCGTCTTCACGCTCTTCTTCCTGGATCGGCTCGGGTTCTTCGTCCTCCGGGTGCTCGACCTCCTCGACCAGCACCATCAGAGGATCCAGCGCCGGCGCATGCTCCTCGTCGTCGTCGAGCGCCTGCCAGGCGTCGGGCCGCATGGCCATGCCGCGCACGAAGCCGATCGCCCACGCGTTGCCGCCGGCGCGGCCCTCGTCGTCGTAGCCGAGCACGGGCGCGATGCCCTCGCCGTCGTAGAGCTGCTCGGCCATCGTCGAGCGGTGGCGCTCGAGCAGCTTGCGCAGGCGATCGAAGTCCTTCGGTCCGATGCGCCCGCCCGCCTCGGCGACGGGGCCGCCAAGAATGACGGGCTCGAACTCCTCGGCGGGGATCGGCTCCGGGCAGCACGCGAGCGCCGCGAAGAAGCCGTCGAGTTCCTCGACCGCCATCGACTCCTCCGGATCGACCGCCGCGAGCAGGCTGTCGAGACGGGAGAGTTCGTCGTCGGTGAGACCGGGTCTTTGCTGGGCTGTGTTCATGAACGCCATCCTACCCTTGCCGCGTCGGACTCGACGAACCGCGGCCGGGGCGTGGCGCTCCGGGCCCTCCGTTATCATGGGCGCCCACGAAGACGCAGTCGCGCGGAGAAGGAAATGATGAAGGCGGCCTGGTTCGAATCGAAAGGTGCGGCGCGAGACGTGATGCGGGTCGGCCAGCGCCCGATGCCGGAGCCGGCCGAGGGCGAGGTTCGGGTGCGCGTGCACGTGTCGGCGGTCAACCCGTCGGACACCAAGAACCGCGGCGGTTATCGCGGCAACGTCCAGATGCCGTTTCCGCTGGTGATTCCCCATCAGGACGGCGCCGGGGTCATCGACAAGGTCGGCGAGGGCGTCGACGCGTCGCGCGTCGGCGAGCGGGTCTGGGTCTACGAGGCGACGCTCGGCCGGCCGTTCGGCACCGCGGCGCAGTACACGACGGTGCCCGCGCACAAGGCGGTGAAGCTTCCCGACGGCGTCGACTTCGACGTCGGCGCCTGCATGGGCATTCCTGCGATGACCGCGCACCGATGCGTGTTCGCCGACGGATCGGTCGCCGGCAAGACGGTTCTGGTGCAGGGCGGCGCCGGCGCGGTCGGCTACTACGCGGTGCAGATGGCCAAGCTCGGCGGTGCCGCGCGGGTGATCGCCACGGTGAGCCGCGACGATCAGGCGGCGCGGGCGCGCGAGGCCGGCGCCGACGACGTCGTCAACTACAAGTCCGAGGACCTGGCCGCGCGCGTGAAGGAGATCACCGGTGCGGAGCCGGCGGTGGATCGCGTGATCGAGGTCGCGTTCGGCGCGAACCTGCGCGCCGACGTGCAGATGCTGCGACCCAACGGCGTGATCGCGACCTACGCCTCGGATGCGGTGCACGAGCCCGCGATCCCGTTCTGGCCGATGCTGGCCAAGGACCTGACGGTGCGTTTCGTGCTCGTCTACGCGATGTCGGCGCAGGCGCACGCCGAGGCCGCGGGCTGGATCACCGGGGCGCTCGCCGCGCATCGGCTGCATCACCAGTTCCATCGAAGCTTCACGCTCGACGAGATCGCGCTCGCGCACGAGGCCACCGAGGCGATGGCCAACGTCGGCAAGGTGCTGGTCGTCGTCGACTGACCCTCGGCGGGTTTGCCGGTGCGGTATGGTTCGGACCGGCCCAGCCCGGGCCCGGCCGGTCCGACCGGGCCGTCCGCTCGGGTTCGCGATCCGGCGGATCAGCCGGGCACCGCGGCACCGGCAAGTCGGCCGGGCCGGGCGCGCATGATCAGCAGCCCGACGATTGCCAGGTTCACCAGGTTCCAGCCGATGCCGTTGAGGAACGCCGCGTGGTATGAGCCGGTGATGTCGAAGATCTTGCCCGACAGCCAGCCGCCCAGCGCCATGCCCAGCAGCGTCGCGGTCAGCACCGTGCCCACTCGTGCGCCGGCTTCCTGCGGCGAGAAGTACTGGCGGACGATGATCGCGTACGACGGCACGATGCCGCCCTGGAACAGGCCGAAGAGCGCCGAGATCAGGTAGAGCGAGCTCAGCGAGTCGAAGGGCAGGAACAGCGCGAGTGCGATCGTCTGCAGCGTCGAGCCGAGCAGCAGCGTGCGCAGCCCCCCGATGCGGTCGGTGATCATGCCGGACAGGAGCCGGCTGACGATGCCGAAGCCCAACATGAGCGAGAGCATCTGCGCCCCACGCGCGGGGCCGTAGCCCAGGTCGCCGCAGTAGGCCACGATGTGAACCTGCGGCATCGACATCGCCACGCAGCAGGACACCCCCGCCACGCTCAACAGCGTCTGCAGCGCTCCGGGGCTCAGGCCCAGCGGTCGGCTGCGGTCGTGGGTCGCGGCGGTCGCGGGGGTCGACGGTGTTGCCGGGACGCGCGCCGCCGTCGGTACGGAAACGGTCTGCGCGGACGGCGCCGTCGCGGCGGCGGTGCCCGGCTGCGTCGCGGCGTTCACCGTCGCGGGCCCGAGCGCGGGCGGGCGACGCCGCAGCGCGAACGCCAGCGGCAGCATCGTCAGCACGCAAACCATGCCGACGCCCGCGTAGGCCTGGCGCCAGCCGACGGTCTCCACGAAGTGCTGGATGATCGGCGGCCACACCGCGCCGCCGAGGTAGTTGCCGCTTGCGCAGATCGCCACCGCGATGCCGCGCCGGCGGTCGAACCAGAGCGAAGCGTCGGCGACCAGCGGCGCGAAGGTCGCGGAGCTGCCGAGCAGGCCGATCAGCAGGCCCTGCGCGAGCGTGAACTGCCACAGGCTGGACGCCATGGACGCCGCGGTGAACCCGACGCCCAGCGAGAGCGAGCCCACGATCACCGGCACCATCACGCCGAACCGGTCCGCGAGCCGGCCCATGACGATCCCGCCCAGGCCGAATCCGATCATCGTCATCGTGTACGGCAGCGATGCGCCGGCGCGCTCCACCCCGAACTCGGCCTGCACCGAAGGCAGCACGACGACCACCGCGTACATGCCGCTGCCGCCGATCGTCATCAGCACCAGGCTGACGAGAAGGCGGCGCCACGCGTCCACAGAGTCCGGGACCGACTCCCTCGTGTCGCGGCGAACCTTGCTTGCGGGAGTCATCGTGCGGTGCTCGTCGTGTCTCGTAGGTGCGTCATTCGACCACTTGCGGCGCGATTCAGGGGCTCGGCTTCAACGTCGAGGGCTCGACGCACACACTCGCGTGCTCGGAACTGATCCAGATCTGTCCCTCCTGGATCGAGCAGTTCAGCCGCATCGAACGATCGGCCAGGCGCGCCAGTTCGGCGCCGGACTGCTGGCTCACCGCAAGCACCGACAGGTTCTCGAAGCGGGCCAGCGCGGCGCGGTTCTGCGCCCACCAGGCGTCGGCCTTGCTGCCCCCGTAGACGAGCACCACGACCTGCCGCGCCCGTCCGCAGGCCTTGCGCACCAGGCGCTCGTCGGGCAGCCCGACATCGACCCACAGCTCGATCGTTCCGGTCAGGTCGCGGCACCAGAGGTCGGGCTCGTCGTCGGTCGACAGTCCGCGGCCGAACTCCAGGCCTGGCCGAGCGTACATCGCGAAGGCGAGCAGCCGCATCATCAGGCGCTCCTCGGTCTCGGAGGGATGACGCGCCAGCCTCAGCGGGTAGTCGGCATAGTGCGCCCGGTCCATGTTCGCGACCTGCAATTCGACCTTGTAGACGACGGAGCCCTGTGCCATCGGAGTGCGACCGCAAAGCGAAGGATTGTAGACTGCCGCGAAGGCTGAAGTGTTCGATCCAGGGAGGAAGCGATGGGCAGACTCGAAGGCAAGCGTGCGATCGTCACCGGTGCGGGCAGCGGCATCGGACGCGCGAGCGCGGAGTTGTTCGCACGCGAGGGGGCGAGCGTGCTCGTCGTCGACCGCACCGAACACGCGGTTCAAGAGACGGCCGAACGGATCGCGGCAGCCGGCGGGCGCGCGGTCCCGGTCGCCGCGGACGCGGGCAGGCAGGAGGACGTCGAGAGTTTCGTGGCCCGCGCGGTCGCCGAGTTCGGCGGGCTGGACGTGCTTTACGCGAACGCGGGGATCAGCGGCGGCGACGTTCCGCTGCTCGAGCAGTCGGTGGAGCTCTGGCAGGAGATCCTGCGCGTGAACCTGATCGGCGTGTTTCTCGCGATCCGGACGGCGGCGCCGCACATGATCGCGCAGGGCGCAGGGTCGATCGTCTGCACCGCATCGGTGGCGGCGCTGCGCGCGCACGCGGGAGGCAACCCCTACAGCGCCAGCAAGGCCGGGGTGATCAGTCTGGCGCAGACCGCGGCCAATTCGCTCGCGGGCACCGGTGTTCGGGTGAACGCGGTCTGCCCCGGCCTCATCGAGACGGGCATGACCAAGCCGATCTTCGATTACGCCCGGGCGCGGGGCACCGAGGCGAATCTGGGGCAGCTCAACCCGCTGCAGCGCTACGGGCTGCCCGAGGAGATCGCGGCGATGGCGCTGTTCCTGGCGAGCGACGACGCGTCCTATGTCAACGGGCAGGCGTTTCCGGTGGACGGCGGGCTCTCTAGCGCGCACCCGTTTCGCCGGATGCCCCGGTTTCGGCCGGCGCCGCTCTGAGCGGGCCCGTCACCAATCGCGCGGGCGCCTCGCGCGCCGGCGGCGGGATTCGCGCCATCGTCGAACGTTCGACGCATTGACCATTACCGAAGGGAGAGGACGAACATGACCACGATCGCATTTGTCGGAGTGGGCGCGATGGGCGCGCCGATGGCGACGAACCTGCTCGCAGCGGGTTTCACGCTTCGCGTCTACAACCGCAACGCCAAGCGTGCCGAGCCGCTGAAGGAAAAGGGGGCGGTGTTGTGCGCCAGTCCTGCGGAAGCGGCAGCAGGCGCGCAGTTCGTCGTGTCGATGGTGGCCGACGACGACGCGACGCGCGAGGTGATGCTCGGGGAGCACGGTGTGCTCGCAGGTGCGGCCAAAGGCACCGTCATCGTCGACTCGAGCACCAACACGCCGGCGATGTCGCGCAGGGTGGCGTCGGCCGCGGCCGCAAGCGGCTGTCGCTACCTCGACTCGCCGGTGTCCGGCAGCCTTGCGCAGGCGCGGGGCAAGGAACTGGTGTTCATGGTCGGCGGCGAGAAGGCAGCCTTCGACGCGGCGCAGCCGCTGTACGCGGCGATGGGCCGCATGTCGAAGCTGATGGGCGGGCCGGGCGCGGGAGCGACGATCAAGCTGATCAACAACATGCTCTCGGGGGCGGTGAACGCGGCGATCGCCGAAGCGATGTCGGTGGCCGAGGCCGCGGGACTCGATCCGGCGGCCGCGCAGGAGATCCTCAACGAGGGGGCGGCTGCGAGCCGGCTCACCCGCAGCAAGATGGAAAAGATCCGTGCGCGTGACTTCAGCCCGCAGTTCCAGCTCGCGCTGATGGAAAAGGACCTGAGGTACTTCCTGTCGCTGGCGCAGGAGGTCGACCGTCCGGCGCCGCTCACTGCGCTGGTGCGAAGCCAGATGCAGGCGGCGCGGCGCGCGGACCTGGGCGGGCTCGACGTGTCGGCGATCTTCCTCTACGCCACCGGCGAGCGGCCGCGCGGCTGAATTGGTTCATTCGCCTTCGGTTCACCCGCCTTCGGGGGTGCCCGATGCGATTCGTCCTTTTCCGCCGGCCGGATTTTGGCTAGACTGCGCGCCGGCACGTGGCGGATTCACCGCCCCGAAAGACAGGTAGGAGACATCATGCGAATTACCTCATGGCTTGCGGCTGGCGTCATCGGCTGCGCGATTTCCGGCGCCGCGCTGGCGCAGAACATTTCGATCGCGACCGGCGGCACCGGCGGTGTGTACTACCCCCTGGGTGGGGGCATCGCCGCGGCGCTGTCCAAGTACGTGCCCGGCATGCAGGCCACGGCCGAGGTGACCGGGGGCTCGGTCGCCAACCTCCAGCTGATCGGTACGGCCAATGTCTACATCGGCCTGTCGATGGCCGATGCGGCGCAGGACGCGATGAACGGCGTGCGCAAGTTCGCCAGCGGCAAGATTCCGGTGCGCACGCTGATGATCCTGTACCCGAACCGGATGCACGTGGTCACCGTCGAAGGCACCGGCATCAGCAAGATCTCCGACCTCAAGGGCAAGCGCGTGTCCACCGGATCGCCGGGCAGCGCGACCGAGGTGATGGCGTTTCGCGTGATCGAGGCCGCGGGGCTGGACAAGGACAAGGACATGACGCGCGAGCGCCTCGGTGTCGCCGAGTCGGTCAACGCGGTCAAGGATCGCAAGATCGACGCGTTCTTCTGGGTCGGCGGCCTGCCCACGGCCGGCGTCACCGACCTGGCCAACACACCTGGCCTGAAGATCAAGATGGTCGACCACGCCGACCTGGTGCCGGCGATGAACAAGGCGTACGGCAACCTGTACGTCGAGGACACGATCCCGAAGTCGACCTACAAGGGCATGGAGGTCGACAACCACCAGGCGACGGTGATGAACATCCTGGTGGCCAACGAAAAGATGGACGACAAGACCGCCTACAACATCGTCAAGACCATCTTCGAGAAGCGCGACGACCTGATCGCGGTCCACAAGGAGGCCGCGAACTTCAAACTCGAGAACCAGAAGGCGAGCGCATCGCCGCTGCCCTTCCATCCCGGCGCGGCGAAGTATTTCGCCGAAAAGGGCATCAAGCTCAACTGAGCCCGGCCTGACCTGAAACACGACGCGACCCGAGTGTCGACGAACCCCGCCTCGCGCGGGGTTTCGTTATTGGAGGCAGCATGAGTGATCCGGTACAGCACGACCCCGCAGCCGATGCGGGCCTGATCAGCGAAGACGCGCTGAAGAAGGCCGAGGCCTACATCGAAGAGGAGGAGGGCGCCGCCCACCACCTGGGTGGCTTCCTCGGCGTGTTCCTGACGCTGCTCGCGGTGACGATGTCGGTGTTCCACCTGTACGCGGCGTACGGGATCGTAGCGACGCAGACCCTGCGCCCGATCCACGTGGCCTTCGTCCTGGTGCTGTCGTTCCTGATGTTTCCGATCGCGCCGCGCTTTCGCCACCGGATCATGATCTGGGACTGGGCGATGGCCCTGCTGTCGATCGCGATCGTCGTCTACATGCTGCAGGGGGGCGACGATTTCACCGACCGGAGCACGCTGCCCAACGCCTGGGACATCTTCTTCGGCGTCTCGCTGATCCTGCTGGTGATGGAGGCCATGCGGCGCAGCAACGGCTGGGTGATGCCGATCGTGACGATGATCTTCATCGGATACGCGTTCGCAGGGCCCTGGCTGCCGCAGCCGTGGACCCACAAGGGCTACGACGTGGGCCGGCTGGTCGGCCACATGTACATGACGCTCGAGGGCATCTACGGCTCCGCGGTCGATGTGTCGTCTTCGCTGATCATCCTGTTCACGATCTTCGGCGCGTTCCTGCAGTTCTCCAACGCCGGCAAGTTCTTCATCGATTTCTCGTTCTCGGCGATGGGCGGCAAGCCGACCGGCGCCGGGCGCACGGTGGTGCTCGCGTCGTTCCTGCTGGGCGGCCCGTCAGGATCCGGGGTGGCCACGACGGTGACGCTGGGCGCGGTCGCCTACCCCATGCTCGCCAAGGTCGGCTACGACAAGAACGCCGCGGGCGGACTGCTCGCCGCCGGTGGCCTGGGCGCGATCATCTCGCCGCCGGTGCTGGGCGCGGCCGCGTTCCTGATCGCTGACTTCCTGAAGATCTCGTACCTCGACGTGCTGCTGATGGCGGTGATCCCGACGCTGCTGTTCTACCTGGCGCTGTTCGTGATGGTCGAGATCGACGCGCGCAAGTACGGGATGCACGAGACCACCTTCGAACGTGTCGACACGGTCTGGCATCTCACCCGCGAGTACGGCTTCCACTTCATCTCGCTGATCTCGATCATCGCGTTCATGCTGTACGGATTCTCACCGGTGCTCTCGGTGTTCTGGGCGACGGTGCTGTCGTTCCTGACGAGCTTCCTGCACCGCGACTGCGCGCTGCTGCCCCGGGACCTGTTCAGAAATCCGCAGGGTTTCTGGCGGACCTTCATGAACTCCGGGTTCATCAAGGCGATGGTCGGCGGCTCGGTCGGCATGCTCAACGTCGGCGCCACCTGCGCGGGCGCCGGACTGATCGTCGGCGTGGTCACGCTGACCGGTCTGGGCCTGAAGTTCTCGTCGATCATCCTCGCGTACGCGGGCGGGTCGCTGCTGCTCACCGCGATCTACACCGCGCTGATCGTCTGGATCATCGGGCTGGCGGTGCCGGTGACCGCGTCCTACATCATCAGCGCGGTGATCGCGGCGCCGGCGCTGATCAAGCTCGGCGTGCCCGACTTCGCCGCGCACATGTTCGTCTTCTACTACGCGGTGCTCTCCGAGGTGTCGCCGCCCACCGCGCTGTCGCCGTTCGCGGCCGCGGCGATCACCGGGGGCGACCCGTACAAGACGACGCTGCAGAGCTGGAAGTACACGATGCCCGCCTTCCTCGTGCCCTTCATGTTCGTGCTGGACCCGGCCGGTCAGGGGCTGTTGCTGACCGGGTCGGTCTCGACGCTCGCCAAGGCCGACTGGTTGTCGATCGCGGAAATCACGATCACTGCCGCGATCGGGATCACCGCGCTGGCGGGCGGACTGCAGGGCTGGCTGTTCAAGAAGGCGGGTGTGCTCGAGCGCATCGGCATGATCATCGCCGGGCTGCTGCTCGTGTATCCCGGAGTGCTGGCCGACGTCATCGGGTTCGCGCTGGTGCTCGTCGTGCTCGCGTTCCAGCTGCTCAAACGAAAACCCGTCGCTGCAACCTGATCCGGGCCCGCAAAAGGAAACGCCCGGCCACCTGGGGTGGTCGGGCGTTCTTGATTCGGTGCGCGGCGTTGCGGCCTTGAAGCGATCGCCGGCGCCGTGACCCGGCGAGGCTGGTTGGCGCCCGGTTCAGGCGCCGACGACCTCGCCCTGGCGAATCAGCGCTTCTTCGCGCTGGAGGCGGCCTTCGCCGCGCCCTGCACGTTGGCCTCGGCCATTTCGGCGAACTGGCGGGTCGCGGTATTGACCTGCTCGTAGGCCGCATTGGCAGCGCCCAGCGCCTGCTTGATGAAGTTCACCGCGCCTTCACTGCCGGCCGGTGCGTTCTTGGCCAGGGCCTCGACCGCCGCGGCGAGCTGCTGGTTGCTCGTGGCGATCTGTTTTTCGATCATCGAGGTGAGTTCGCCGTTGGCTTCCTTGGAGATCGCGTAGACGGCTTTCGCGTACGCACTGAACTTCTCCGGCGTGGGCTGCGCGAAGCTGGTCACCAGATCGGTCACTGCTTTCGCGTCCTTGGCAGCCAGAAGCGCCTTGATCTGTTCGCTCGACTCTTCGAGCGTGGCCTTGGCGGTCTGCATGTTCAGCGCGGCGAGCTTCTGAAAGCCCTCGAGCGTCTTGGCGGCGGCGGCGCTGGAGGCCTTCAGGGCTTCAGCGTGCATATTCATCAGGTTCTCTTGCGTGTTCATCATGGTTGGCTCCATCAATTCCGTTGGTCGGGGCAGTGATGTTGCACTGCACAAAACGGATTCTGCGCCCTGTTTTCAAGTGCGTCAAGCATTTTGTTGCATTGCAACAAAATCGTGCTTGTCGAGGGAGCTGGAGGGGAAGCGGGAGCTGGAGCGGGAGCTGGAGCGGGAGCTGGAGCGGGAGCGGGGGCGCCGCGTCCGGACCACGGCGCACCCGGGCCGCCCCGCCCGGCGAGCCGGTCCGTATCGGGCAGGCCATGACGGCGGTGTCGCGCAGACGAAAAAAAGGCCACCAGGCAGGTGACCTCGAGGAAATCGTACCGAGCTTGCCGCAGCCGGTACAGCGCGCTTCGCGTCACGCCGGCGGGGCCGGCGGCGACTGCCTGTCGAGCGCGCTCGAACCTGGCTCCTAGTCGGCGCGCTTGTCCTTTGTCGCGCCGGAGCGGGCCACGGCGCCATCGGGGATCAGCAATGTGACCAGGCCGACGGCGGATCTCGATAGGCGATTAGACATTGGATCACCTCCTTTCAACGGGCACGGCACATGCCGCGGGCCCAGCGTAGCAAATGCCGGTGCGGTGCGGTGCGGTGCGGGCGATCGAGCCGCCGCGCAGGCCTGCGAACCTCAGTTCGCCGCCCGGTTCGTTCAAACCCGGGTTGCGGCCATCAGCGTGCGCAGGTCGTCCCATCGGTAGGCGACTTCGCGCAGTCTGCGCGTTCCCACCGGCGTCTCGCGCGAATCGCTGACGCGCCCGCCGAGCACGTCGTAGAACGCGCGCGCCGGATTGCGTTCGAGCGCCCAGACCACCAGCGAGTCGATGCCTCGGAGGTCCAGCCCCCGCGCCATCGAGCGCATCAGTTGCGTGCCGACGCCCTGGCGCTGCGCCTGCGGCAGCAGGTAGAACACGTAGATCTCGCCCAGCGTGCCCTGTACGCTGCCCCGCGCGGGACCGCCGTGCGCGAAGCCCAGCGGCTTGGCCTGCGCGTCGACCGCGACGCGAATGAAATTCGACGGCGGATGGTCGCGGAACCACGCCTCGAAGCCTTGAGCGCGACGGTCCACTGACAGCGAGGCCAGGTAGTCGTCGTCGATGATGCCCCGATAGGCCGCGCGCCAACTCTGCACCAGCACACCGGCCAGCGCGCGGGAATCGAGGGCGGTCGCCTCGCGAATCAGGATCGCGGCAGCGGCCTGGCTGGATGTGGTCACGATACCGATGGTAGCGCCGCGCCGGCGATTCCGGGAAATGTCTGTGTCGCCGACGGCGGGTTCAGGCAACCCCAGTGGTCGTTTTGCCACTACGAGCCGGCCTTGCGCGCCCGATGGGCGGCCCGGAAGCGCGCCATCATCCGCGCCGGCTCGTCGCTCTCGTAGGCCTGCGCGAAGGTGTCGATGCCGGCGGCGATCGCATCACGCAGCGGCAGGTCCTCCCATCGGCGTATCAGCCGCTTCTGCAGTCGGATCGATTGCGGACCGCAGGCGAGCAGCGCGTCGAGCCAGCGCGCGATCACCACGTCGAGGTCCTGCGCCGGCGCCACCTCCTCGAGCAGTCCCCAGCGGGCGGCCTCGTCGGCGCCGAAGGTCTCGCCCAGCAGCAGCATCTGTCGCGTACGGCCCCATCCGACCAGCGACGGCAGCACTGCCGCTTCGACCACCGATGGGATCCCGAGGCGCACTTCGGGCATGCCGAAGCGCGCGCCATCCGCCGCGGCGCGCAGGTCGCAAGCGGCGGCGAGCTCGAGCCCGGCCCCCAGCGCGTGGCCCGCGATGCGGGCGATCACCGGCACCGGGCAATCGCGCACCGCCGCGCAGCAGCGGTGCACCCGGGTGATGAACGCGCGCGCGCCGGCCGCGTCGAGTCCGGCCATTTCATCGATGTCGGCGCCGCCGACGAAGGCCTTTTCACCGGCGCCGGACAGGACGACCGCGCGCAATTCGGGATCCTGCGACAGTGCCGCCATCGCCTGCGCGAACTCGTCCATCAGGCGCCGGTTCAGGCTGTTCAGGCGTGCGGTGTTGTCGATCGTGACGTGGGCGACGAACCCGCCCTCGACCCGTGTTTCGCTGCGGACCCTGATCCCTGCATCGTTCATCGGTGCATCCGGTCAGTTGGAGCGCGCGACCGCGCGCGAAGACATCGCCATCGACCCGGGTTCGCTCACGCCGTGGCGGCGGGATGCCGCCGCCCGACCATGAAGGTGTAGCCCTGCGGTCCGTACTTCTCGGTGTGCTCGCAGCCGCGCGCGACCTCGAACACGTCACCGGGCCGATAGGTCGTCGGGACACCATCGCAGGCGATGGTGGCTTCACCGGTCAACACCAGCACTCGCACGTCGTACGGATGGCTGTGGTTGTCGACGAAGAAGCCGGCAGCGACCGATTTCGTCTCGACGTCGAGGTAACCGTCTTCGAGCAGCTTTTCGCGGAAGGTTTCGGGGGTCATCTGAGCTCCTCGTGGCGGGCGATCCGTTCGCCGAGCGGGGTGCGCTCGCGCGCGGACTGCCGATAGTTCTAGGGTACATCGCCTCCGAACCCGCTGCCGCGCGGATGCCGGCGCGCTGACCGCGAGCCGGGCGCCGCGGCCCGGGACTACGGCCGGGTCAGCGTCTCCAGGCGCGCCAGCCACGCGAGCGCCTCCCCGCGCGAGGTACCGCACATCTGCTGCGAAGGCGAAAGTCCGGAGCAGCAGCGCGGGCGCTCGGGCCGTCCGAAGATCGTGCAGCGGTTCGTGTCGGTGAGCTGGACGCAACGCACGCCGGCGGGCTTTCCCCGCGGCATTCCGGGGATCGGACTGGAGATCGACGGCGCGATGCAGCAGGCGCCGCACGCGGGACGGCACTGCATCGCCGCGTCATCGCTCGGCGTTGCCGCCAGATCGCTCGGCGTCGTCGCCGTGCGGCCCGGCATCGCCGCCTCACCGCTCGGCGTCGTCACCGCGCCGGGTCCGGCAACGCCGCGCGTCAGCGGAAGTCCTCCTCGAGAAACTCGCTGGTGTTTCGCGAACCGGATTGCGGACGCGCCTTCTCCTGCCCGCGCAATTCCACCCGCCGGATCTTGCCGGAGATCGTCTTCGGCAGGTCGCTGAACTCCAGGCGCCGCACCAGCTTGTAGCCCGAGATCCGCTCGCGCAGGAAGCGGAAGATGCTCCCGGCGGTGTCCTTGTCCGGTGCGTGGCCCGGCGCGGTGATCACGTAGGCCTTCGGCACGAACCCGCGCACCGGATCGGGTGAGGGCACGACCGCGGCTTCCGCCACCGCCGGGTGCTCGATCAGCACGCTCTCGAGCTCGAACGGGCTGATCCGGTAGCCGGAAGCCTTGAACACGTCGTCGGCGCGGCCGACATAGGTGATGTAGCCCTCGGCGTCGCGCAGGCCGACGTCGCCGGTGTGGTAGTAGCCGTCCCGCATGACCTCGGCGGTCTTGGATGGGTCGTCGGCGTAGCCGCTCATCAGCGCGGTCGGGCGGTGGGCCAGGTCGATGCAGATCTCGCCCTCGTCGGCGGCGTTGCCGTCCGCGTCGATCAGCGCGATCCGGTAGCCGGGCATCGGGCGGCCCATCGAGCCTGGTTTCAGCGCCGCACCGGGCGGGTTGCCGATCTGCGCGGTCGTCTCGGTCTGGCCGTAGCCGTCGCGGATGGTGATGCCCCAGCCCGCGCGGACCTGCTCGATCACTTCAGGATTCAGCGGCTCGCCTGCCGAAATCAGCTCGCGCAGCTGCACCGGCCAGCGCTTCAGGTCCTCCTGGATCAGCATGCGCCAGACGGTCGGCGGCGCGCACAAGGTGTTGACCCGATGGCGCACCAGCGTATCGAGGATCGTGGGACCGTTGAAGCGCGTGTAGTTGTAGATGAAGACGCAGGCCTGCGCATTGAGCGGCGCGAAGAAACAGCTCCAGGCGTGCTTTGCCCAGCCGGGCGAGCTGATCGTCCAGTGCACGTCGCCGCGCTTGAGCCCGAGCCAGTACATCGTCGACAGGTGGCCGACCGGATAGCTCGCCTGGCTGTGCTGCACGAGCTTGGGCTTGGCCGTGGTGCCCGAGGTGAAGTACTCGAGCATCGGGTCGTCGACCGCGGTGGGCGAGGCGCGGGTGAACGCGGCGGAGG
>JAHEDO010000252.1 GCA_024641185.1 Burkholderiaceae bacterium
TTCCTCGTTGACCTGGACGAAGACTTCGTCCGGGCGGACCATGCCGAGCTCGTAGCGCGCCCGTTCCTCGACGGCGACCAGGCCCTGCCGGAGGTCCTGGACCTCGGCGTCGAGCGCGGCGTTGCGCTCCTTCAGGCGCTGGTTGCTGTCCTGCCGCGCGAGCAGCTGACGGTCGAGTTCCCAGACGCGCAGCCAGCCGCCCTTGCCGAGCCAGAGCGGATACTGGATCAGAACGATCAGCCCCGCCAGCAGTGCGGCAAGCAGCTTCATCGGCGCAGTACTTCCTTCATCGTCGGCCTCGCGTTCGGGGCGATTGTAGTCGCTGTTCCCGCGCCTGTCGCGTCGCGCGTGTCAGCGCAGGTTGTAGAACGCGGTGCGCCCGGGGTAGTTGGCCACCTCGCCGAGATCCTCCTCGATGCGCAGGAGCTGGTTGTACTTGGCGACCCGGTCGGTCCGGCTCATCGACCCTGTCTTGATCTGAAGCGCGTTGGTCGCCACCGCGATGTCGGCGATCGTCGTGTCCTCGGTCTCCCCCGAGCGATGCGAGACGACCGCGGTGTAGTTGTAGCGCTTGGCCAGTTCGATCGCCGCGAAGGTCTCGGTCAGCGTGCCGATCTGGTTGATCTTTATCAGGATCGAGTTGGCGATGCCCTCGTCGATGCCCTGCTGCAGGATGCGGGTGTTGGTGACGAAGAGGTCGTCGCCGACCAGCTGCACCCTCTCGCCGAGCTGGTCGGTCAGGATCTTCCAGCCCTCCCAGTCGTTTTCGGCCATGCCGTCCTCGACCGACACGATCGGATACTTGTCGCACCAGGTGCCCAGCAGATTGGCAAAATCCGCGGCCTCGAGGATCAGCCCCTCGCCTTCCAGGTGATATCGGCCGTCGCGCCAGAACTCCGAACTCGCGCAGTCCAGCCCCAGTGCGATCTGGCGCCCCGGCTCGTAGCCCGCCCGCTCGATCGCCTCGAGGACCAGCAGGATGGCGGCCTCGTGGTTCTCGACCGACGGCGCGAAACCGCCTTCGTCTCCGACCGCGGTGGACATGCCGCGCTCATGCAGCAGCTTCTTCAATGCGTGGAAGGTTTCAGCCCCGTAGCGCACCGCCTCGCGAAACGACGGTGCGCCGATCGGGATGATCATGAACTCCTGCAGGTCCAGGTTGTTGTTGGCGTGGGCGCCGCCGTTGATCACGTTCATCATCGGGACCGGCAGCGACATCGCGCCCGACCCGCCGAAGTAGCGGTACAGCGGCAGTCCCGACTCCTCGGCCGCCGCCTTGGCCACCGCCATCGACACTGCGAGCGTGGCATTGGCGCCCAGGCGGGCCTTGTTCTCGGTGCCGTCGAGGTCGATCAGCGTCCGGTCGATGTAGGTCTGCTCGGTCGCGTCGAGCCCCATGATCGCCTCGGAGATCTCGGTGTTGATGTTCTCGACGGCCTGCAGCACACCCTTTCCGAGGTAGCGGGACGCGTCGCCGTCGCGTAGTTCGATCGCCTCGCGCGAACCGGTCGAGGCGCCCGAAGGCACGGCCGCGCGGCCCATCACGCCCGATTCGAGCAGCACGTCGCACTCGACGGTGGGGTTGCCGCGCGAGTCGATGATCTCGCGCCCGATGATGTCGACGATTGAGCTCATGGCCGTGTCTTCTTTTGAATGTGATGGAGTCGGCGGACGGGCGCGGGCTCAGACGCCCTCGACCACGACCATGTTGAAGTAATCGGTCGCGCCGGTGCGCTTGGCGCGTGCCTCACGATACAGCGCGGAGTCGTAGAACGCCTTGGCAGCCGCATAGTCGGGAAACTTCGCCACGACCATGCGCGTGGGCTGCCATTGCCCTTCGAGCACCTCGTGGCGTCCGCCGCGGACGAGGAACTCACCGCCGGCAGCGGTGATCGCGCCCGGAGACAGCGCCATGTACTGCTTGTACTGCTCAGGGTCCTTCACCTTGACGTCAGCGATCACGTAGGCGGGCATCGATCCTCCAGTGCGGTTCGTTCTCGGAAGCTGCGGCAGCGCCGGCTATGCCAAGACCGACTGCTCGGGGAACCCCGCGCGCTTGACCACCGCGTCGAGTTCGGCAAGCGTGCCGAGCAGCTCTCCCATGCGATCCAGCGGCCAGGCGTTCGGCCCGTCCGACATCGCGCGCGCAGGGTCCGGGTGGGTCTCCATGAACAGGCCGGCGACCCCGGTGGCAATGGCGGCACGCGCGAGGACTGGCACGAACTCGCGCTGGCCGCCCGACGACGAACCCTGCCCGCCCGGCAACTGCACCGAATGGGTCGCGTCGAACACCACCGGACAGCCCGTCTCGCGCATGATCGCCAGCGAGCGCATGTCCGAGACCAGGTTGTTGTAGCCGAACGAGACACCGCGCTCGCACACCATGATGTTCTGACCGTCGCCGCCCGCCTCGACGGCGGCCGCACGCGCCTTGTCGACGACATTCTTCATGTCGTGCGGTGCCAGGAACTGACCCTTCTTGATGTTGACCGGGCGCCCGGCGCAGGCCACCGCGCGAATGAAGTCGGTCTGACGGCACAGGAACGCGGGTGTCTGCAGCACGTCGACCACGGCCGCCACCTCGGCGATCTGCGCGGTCTCGTGCACGTCGGTGAGCACCGGCACGCCGATCGCCTTGCGGACGTCCGCGAGGATCCGCAGGCCCTCGTCCATTCCCGGTCCACGGAACGAACTGCCCGAACTGCGGTTGGCCTTGTCGAACGACGACTTGTAGATGAACGGAACCCTGGCCGCCGACGCGATCTCCTTGAGGCGACCAGCCGTGTCCATGGCCATTTCGCGCGACTCGATGACGCAGGGGCCGGCGATCAGGAAAAACGGTTGGTCGAGCCCGACTTCGAAGCCGCACAGGCGCATGCCGTTACCTTACGCGGCCTTGCGGGCCCGGCGCGCGTCCGAATGCGCGATCGCGGCTTCGAGGTAGGACTTGAACAGCGGATGCCCGCTGCGCGGGGTCGACGTGAACTCCGGGTGGAACTGCACGCCGACGAACCACGGATGCGCGCCATGACCGCTCTGCGGGAGCTCGGCGATCTCGGTCAGGCCCTCGGTGGGAGTACGTGCCGATATCTTCAGTCCGGCCTGCACCAGCCGCGGGACGTAGTGATTGTTGACCTCGTAGCGATGGCGATGGCGCTCGCAGACCGAGCTGCCGTAGACGCTGGCCGCCAGCGAACCCGGTTCGACCGGGCAGCGCTGCGCACCCAGACGCATGGTGCCGCCGAGGTCGGAAGCCGCGTCGCGGCGCTCGATGCGCCCGTCGTGATCCACCCATTCGGTGATCAGCGCCACCACCGGGTGCGCCGTACCCTGGTCGAACTCCGTGCTGTTGGCGCCGGCCAGCCCGCAGACATGCCGCGCGAACTCGATCACCGCTAGCTGCATGCCGAGGCAGATGCCAAGGTAGGGAATGCCGTGCTCGCGCGCGTAGCGGATCGCGGCGATCTTGCCCTCCACGCCCCGGCGGCCGAAGCCGCCCGGAACGAGGATCGCGTCGAAGTCGGCGAGCGCTGCGAGTTCCGCCTCGGGATCCTTCTCGATCTGTTCGGAGTCGAGGTACTGGATCCTGACGCGGCTGCTGGTGTGGATGCCGGCGTGGATCAGCGCCTCGGTCAGCGACTTGTACGATTCGGTCAGGTCGACGTACTTGCCGACCATGGCCACCTTGACGTCGCAACGCGGGTGCTCGAGCTGGAAGACCAGGTTGTCCCACATCGAGAGGTCGGCGGGCCGTGTGTCCAGCCGCAGGATCTCGCAGAGCAGCGTATCGACGTTCTGGTCGTGCAGCATCCGCGGGATCTTGTAGATCGAGTCGGCGTCCCAGACCGAAATCACCGAGTCCAGCTGGACGTTGGAGAACAGCGAGATCTTCGCCCGCTCGTCGTCCGGGATCCGTCGGTCGGCGCGGCACAGCAGCATGTCGGCCTGGATCCCGATCTCGCGCAGCTTCTGCACCGAGTGCTGGGTAGGCTTGGTCTTCAGCTCGCCGGCCGACGCAATGAACGGGACCAGCGTCAGGTGGGCGAAGCAGTAGTTTCCGCGGCCCAGCTTCAGGCTCATCTGGCGCACCGCCTCGAGGAACGGCAGCGACTCGATGTCGCCGACCGTGCCGCCGATCTCGACGATGGCGACTTCGGCGGCCTCGGGCGTGCCGACACCCGCGCCACGCTCGATGAAGGCCTGGATCTCGTTGGTGATGTGCGGGATCACCTGCACCGTGCGCCCGAGGTACTCGCCGCGGCGCTCCTTGCGGATCACCGAGTCGTAGATCTGGCCGGTGGTGAAATTGTTGAACCGGCGCATCTTGGCGCTGACGAAGCGCTCGTAGTGGCCCAGGTCCAGGTCGGTCTCGGCGCCGTCCTCGGTGACGAAGACCTCGCCGT
>JAHEDO010000253.1 GCA_024641185.1 Burkholderiaceae bacterium
AGCCGCGTGATCTACGGCACGCGCGTCTCGCTGATCGTCGGTGTCTGCACTGCGGTGCTCGCGCTGGCCTTCGGAATCTGTTTCGGCATGCTCTCGGGCTACCTGCGCTGGCTGGACGCCATCATGATGCGGGTGATGGACGGGATCATGGCGATTCCGGCGATCCTGATCGCGATCGCTCTGGTCGCGATGTGGCGTGGCAGCCTGCTGACCGTGGTCGTTGCGATTGCAGTGCCAGAAATCCCCCGCGTTACCCGTCTGGTGCGCTCGCTGGTGCTCTCGATCCGGGAGGAGCCGTATGTCGAGGCGGCGATCTCGCTGGGGACGCCGGTCTGGAAGATCATGGTGGGCCACATCCTGCCGAACACCGTGGCACCGCTCGTCGTTCAGGGCACCTATCTTTGCGCATCCGGAATCCTGGTCGAGGCGATCCTGTCGTTTCTCGGTGTTGGTCTGCCGCCCGACATCCCGACCTGGGGCAACGTGATGGCCGAAGGGCGGCCCCAGTTCAACCAGTATCCGCACAACATCTTCTTTCCCGGCATCTTCCTCGCGCTCACTGTCCTCGCGGTGAACATACTCGGCGACGGGTTGCGCGACACCCTCGATCCGAAGATGGCCAAGCGCGTATGAGTGCCGACGCGGCGGTGCGCACCGGGGCAGACGCGCCGGTTCTGCAGGTCTCGGGCCTGACCATCGGGCTGCCGAAAGGCAGCGACCGGAAGACCGCGGTCGGCGACGTTTCATTTACCGTCGGGCGAGGCGAAATCGTCTGCCTGGTCGGGGAGTCGGGCTCCGGAAAGTCCGTGATCGCCCAAAGCGTGATGGGGCTGCTGCCGCGCACGTTGCCGGTGCAGGGCGGGCGGATCGTGCTCGAGGGAGAGGACATCACCGACGCCGGCATCGGGCGGCTGCGCGAGTTGCGCGCGACGCGAATGTCGATGATCTTCCAGGAGCCGATGACCGCGCTGAATCCGGTGATGACCTGCGGGGACCAGATCGATGAGGTGCTGCAGGAACACACCAGGCTGTCGCCCGAAGAGCGGCGCGCCAAGACGCTGGCGATCCTGAACGAAGTCAGGCTGCCCGATCCGCAGCGGATCGTCCGCTCGTATCCCCATCAGCTCTCGGGCGGCCAGCGCCAGCGCATCGTGATTGCGATCGCGCTGGTGCTCGATCCGGTGCTGCTGATCGCCGACGAGCCGACGACCGCGCTCGACGTCACAACGCAGGCGCAAATCCTGACGCTGATCAAGGATCTCCAGGCCCGGCACGGCACCGGCGTGCTGTTCATCACGCACGATTTCGGCGTCGTCGCGGAGATCGCGCACCGCGTGGCCGTGCTTCGGCTGGGCACGCTGGTCGAGATCGGCCCGCGGGACGATGTGCTCAAGCGCCCGAAGCACGACTACACGAAGATGCTGATCGGTTCGGTGCCGACGCACCGGCCGCGCCCCCGGACGTCCGACGCGACGGCGAAAGTCGTCCTCGAGACCCGAAAACTCACGAAGACCTACCTCGATCAGGGCTGGTTCGGTAAGCGCCGCGAGGTCAGGGCGGCGGCGGACGTGAACCTGAGCGTTCGTCGGGGACAGACGCTGGGAATCGTCGGGGAGTCGGGCTCCGGAAAGTCGACCGTTGCACGTTGCATCGTGCGGCTGATCGATCCGACCGGAGGGGAGATCCTGCTCGACGGCCAGGACATTGCGGCGATGTCACGCCGGACACTGCGCCCGCTGCGCCAGCGCGTGCAGATCGTCTTCCAGGATCCGTATCGGTCGCTGAACCCGCGCCGCACCGTCGCCGAGGCGATCATCGAGGGGCCGGTGAACTTCGGTTTGAGCCGCTCCGATGCGCTGGTGCGGGCGCGACAGCTTCTGGAACTGGTGCACCTGGACCAGAGCGCGCTGGAACGCTATCCGCATCAGTTCTCCGGCGGGCAGCGGCAACGGATTTGCATCGCGCGGGCGCTCGCGATGGAGCCCGAGCTGCTGATCGCCGACGAGGCGGTCTCCGCGCTCGACGTGTCGGTGCAGGCGCAGGTGCTGAAGCTGCTCGAGGAAATCCGTGAGCGTCTGAACCTGGCGATGCTGTTCATCACGCACGATCTTCGGGTGGCCGCGCAGGTCTGCGACCAGCTTGCGGTCATGTCGAAGGGCGAGGTCGTCGAATACGGGCCGGCCCAGGATGTGTTCGAGTCGCCGCGCCACGAATACACGAAGGCGCTGTTCGATGCGGCACCTGGCCGCGACTTCGAGTTCGGGGCGGGCTGAGGGGGCGAGGTTGTGCGGTCCGGCTCAGGCGCGGGCCGGGATCAAGTGCGGCGCAGGCGTTCCGGCCCGAGCATCCGCGACGTGAGACCGTGATCAATGATGTGTGCCGGAATATCGCGTCCGCTCGCCAGTGCCGCGCAGGCCTCTCCCATCGCCGCCGATGTCTGGATCCCGTACCCTCCCTGCGCGGCGACCCAGAAAAAGCCGGGCGCGCCCGGTTCGAAGCCTCCGACCAGGTCACCGTCTTCAACGAACGAGCGCAGCCCTGCCCAGGTCCGCGCCGGTCGGCGGATCGTCAGTGTGGTCGCCGACTCGATGCGATCGATCGCGATCGCGATGTCCAGTTCCTCGGGCTGCACGTCCTGCGGGTGGGTCGGGTCCGCGTTGGCCGGCGAGCCCAGAAGCATTCCGGCGTCCGGTTTGACGTAGAAGCTCTCGTCCACATCGATGAACATCGGCCAGCGCGCCGTCTGCAGTCCCTCTGGTGGTGCGAAGATGAACGCGGACCGGCGTTTAGGCACGAGGCCGATCGGCGGTATGCCTGCCATTCTTGCCAACTCGTCGCACCAGGCGCCGGCGGCGTTGATCAGCACGGGGGAGCGCCAGCTTCCCGCAGCGGTCCGGACCTGCCAGGCGCCGCCCGCGCGCTCGATCGCTTGGACGCCGGCGTTGCTCATCACGCTGCTGCCCGCCGCACGGATGCCACGCAGATAGCCCTGGTGCAATGCGTGCACGTCGATGTCGAAGGCATCCGGCTCGTAGACCGCCGCGTGCACCGCCGCGGGTCGCAGGACCGGAACCATGGCCAGCGCTTCGGCGGCAGCGATGCGGTGCGCGGCCGGGGCGTTCGCGGCGATCTCGGTCAGCAGCTCGTCGAGCGCCGCGACACGCGTTTTCGACGCGACAATCAGCGCGCCACGCGGTGTCAGAATCGGATGCTCGGTGAAGCCCGCTGGTGGTGCCGACAGAAACGCTCGGCTCGCGCAGGTCAGGGCGCGCACCTGCGCCGTGCCGTAGCCCTCCCAGAACAATGCCGCCGAGCGCCCGGTCGAGTGATAGCCGGGCTGCTCTTCCCGCTCGAGCAGCACGGTCGTGCCTTCGCGGGCGAGCCAGTAGCCGATCGACGCCCCCGCGATGCCGCCGCCGACGATCAGGAAGTCGGCAGACTTCACGGCTTCGCGGGCTTCACTCCACCGTGACCGGAATCTTGCCGATGCGTGTGCGCCACTCTTTGGGTCCGGTCTCGTGCACTGAAGTGCCGCTGGAGTCCACCGCGACCGTCACAGGCATGTCCTTCACGTCGAATTCGTAGATCGCCTCCATGCCCAGGTCTGCGAAGCCGACGACCTTGGCGCTCTTGATCGCCTTGGACACCAGATAGGCGGCACCGCCCACGGCCATGAGGTACGCAGCCTTGTGCTTGCGGATCGCCTCGATCGCGGCCGGGCCACGCTCCGCCTTGCCGATCATGGAGATCAGACCCGTCTGCGACAGCATCATCTCCGTGAACTTGTCCATCCGCGTGGAGGTGGTGGGTCCGGCGGGGCCGACGGCCTCGTCGCGCACCGGGTCCACCGGGCCGACGTAGTAGATCACCCGGTTGGTGAAATCGACCGGCAGTTTCTCGCCGCGGGCAAGCATGTCCTGGATGCGCTTGTGCGCGGCGTCGCGGCCGGTGAGCATCTTGCCCGACAGCAGCAGGGTCTGGCCGGGCTTCCAGGATGCCACCTCGGTGGCGGTCAGCGTGTCCAGGTTCACTCGCGCCGACTTCTTGTAGTCGGGCGCCCATTCGATCTTCGGCCACTCCGACAGGCTCGGCGCTTCGCAGAATGCCGGGCCGCTGCCGTCGAGCACGAAGTGGGCGTGGCGGGTCGCCGCGCAGTTCGGGATCATCGCCACCGGCTTGCCTGCGGCGTGCGTCGGGTACATCGAGATCTTCACGTCGAGCACCGTGGTCAGCCCGCCGAGGCCCTGGGCACCGATGCCCAGCGCATTGACCTTCTCGAAGAGTTCGATCCTGAGCTCTTCAGTCTTGTTCGACGGCCCGCGTTTGCGCAGCTCGTACATGTCGATCGGCGCCATCAGCGATTCCTTGGCGAGCAGCATCGCCTTCTCGG
>JAHEDO010000042.1 GCA_024641185.1 Burkholderiaceae bacterium
CGCCGCGCGCGAGCATCGGCTCGACCACGGCGCGCGCCGCCCAGACGTGGGCCATCACGTGAATCTTCCACATCCGGTCCCAGAGCTCGTCGCTCGCCTCGGGCCCGCCCCCGCCGATGATCCCCGCGTTCGAGAAGAACACGTCGACCCGACCGAACTTCTTCTCGGCCTGCTCGACCAGATTGCGGATGTCCGCCTCGCGGCTCACGTCGCAACGCACCGCGAGTCCCGACACGGTGTCGGCCACCGACTTCAGGCCGGATTCGTTGAGGTCCGCGACCACGACGCCGGCGGCGCCTTCGGCGGCGAATTTCAGCGCGGCCGCGCGCCCGATGCCGCTTGCCGCGCCGGTGATGACGGCAACCTTACCCTTCAGTTCCACGCTTCCTCCATCGATCAGACCGCTCGCAGCGGCTTCGCAGCCGACATCATATGCCGCATTTCCGTTGGCGGATCGCGAGCGGCGGCGCCGCGAACGTCGCCGCAGCAGATCCGGCTACACTCCTGGCTCCGGCTTCACCGCCCGCGCCCCCACGCCCGCATTGCTGCTCCCAGACAGCTCCCGCAACCGCCTGATCGGCATCGGCATCGTCTCCGGCGCCTACTTCTGCTTCGCGGTGCTGGACACCTCCGCGAAGTGGCTCGTGAGCTCGCTGCCGGTGCTCGAGGTCGTATGGCTTCGGTTCGTCACCCACGTGCTGTTCATGCTGATTCCGATGTCCCGCCAGGGCGGCATCACGCTCAGTGGAATCCGCCGGCCGGGCCTGCAACTGCTGCGGGCGCTGATGCTGCCGACGATGACGGCGATGAACTTCTGGGCGCTGCAGTACCTGCAGCTCGCCGAGACCGGGTCGATCCAGTTTGCGGTGCCGATCCTGGTGGCGCTGTTCGCGGCCTGGCTCCTCGGTGAGCGGCTCGACAAGGGGCGGTGGGCGGCGGTGATCGTAGGCTTTGTCGGCGTGCTGGTGATCGTGCGGCCCGGCACCCAGGGGTTTCACCCCGCGATCTTGCTGTCGATCTTCAATGCGGTGCTCTACGCGCTGTTCAACCTGCTGACGCGGAGCCTCGCCGCCACCGACCCGCCCGCAGCCACCAACGTGCTGTCGGCCTTCGGCGCCGTGGTGCTGATCGCGCCCTTCGCGCTATCGGTCTGGGTCACACCGACGACGCCGATGCAGTGGGTCCTGGTCGCGCTGACCGGCCTGGCCGGCGGGACCGGCCATCTGTGCCTCGCGCACGCGCACCGCTACGCGCCGACCTCCACGCTGGCGCCCTTTCTATACCAGCAGATCCTGTACATGACGCTGCTCGGATTTCTGGTGTTCGGCGACGTCCCGGGAACCGCGGTGCTGACCGGCGCGGCGATCGTGGTCGCCAGCGGCCTTTACCTGCTCCTGCGCGAACGCTATTCGGGCCTGGGCTGACCGCGCGCGATCGCGCGCGGCAGCATCGGGACGATCAGCCCTGCCAGACCGCCCAGCCCTGCTCGCGCAGATCCTGCGCAAGCTCGCGCTCCATCTCGAGCGCCGCACGGTAGGGCATCGGATTGAAGACCGCGTAGACCTCCGGCATCAGCCGCAGCCCGTACTTCTGCACGAAGCGGTTCCCGCGACGCCCGGCCTTGTGGTTCTCGAAACGCTGCTGCGGAGACAGCCCGGTGCTGCCGACGTAGACGCATGGCAGGAAGCGGTCGAAGCGCGGGTTGGCGAGGACGAAGCGTCGTTCGTAGAGCACGTCCTTGTGCAGTTCGACCACGTAGACGTTGTGATGATGTTCGGCGCGGCGCATCACCGTCGATGCTATCAGCGCAGACTCGACGGCTCAGCCTCACCGAGTCCCGTGCGCTCAGCCCCGCGGGCGGGGGAATGCGTCGCGCTGCGCCTGCACCTCGGCGCGCACCCAGCAGCCCTCGATGTGGTCGTTGACCATCCCCATCGCCTGCATGAACGCGTACACCGTGGTGGGCCCGACGAAGGACCAGCCTCGCCGCTTCAGGTCTCTGGAGATCGCGACCGACTCCGGCGACGTCGTCATCGCGCGAAGCGACTGCTCGGTGATCCGCTTCGGGCGCGATGCGGGATCCGGCTCGAAGGACCAGAAGTAAGCGGCGAGCGAGCCCTTCTCGCCGGCGAGATCGAGCGCCCGCCGCGCGTTGTTGATCGTCGACTCGATCTTTCCGCGGTGGCGCACGATGCCCGCGTCGCCCAGCAGCCGCTCGACATCGTGTTCCCCGAAGCGCGCGACGCGCTCGAGGTCGAAGCCGTCGAACGCCGCCCGGAAGTTTTCGCGCTTCCTCAGGATCGTCAGCCACGACAGGCCGGACTGGAAGCCCTCGAGGCAGATCTTCTCGAACAACCGGCGGTCGTCGTCGACCGGACGCCCCCATTCGCGGTCGTGATAGTCGAGGTAGAGCGGCGACGCCGCATCGGCCCAGAAGCATCGGGAGCGCAGATCGGCGTCTTGCACGGGTCTTTCAGCCTTTCCGTTCGACCGTTCGGATTGGGCAGAATCCTCTCACATCGTCCCCGGGCGTGCAGCCTGCGTCGCCGCAAGGCGGGCCTCGCGTCAACCGGATGCGGATTGCGTCCGTTTGTGGAATGTGGTTCGATACCATCGCCGCGCGTGGTGCGCGGACGCCTCAGGGGAATTCCATGCATAAGCTCATTCTGGCCGCCGTGCTCGCGGCCTCCGCGTTGGCAGCGCAAGCCGCCGACATGTCCTGCGCCGCAACCTCGGCCGAGAAGAAGCTGGCGGGGGCGGCCAAGACCAGCTTCATGAAGAAGTGCGAGAAGGACGCGACCGCGGCCTGCGAAGCCGCCGCGGCCGAGAAGAAACTCGCCGGTGCCGCGAAGAACAGCTTCACCAAGAAATGCGTCAAGGATGCGGTCGGGAGCTGAAGCGGGGTCCGGCAAGCCGCCGGAATTCATGAGCGAGGGCCGGGCGACCGGCCCTTTTCATTGACTGGTCGCGCGGCGGCGCCGCGGCGCGTTTGATTTTCGCCGTGACTCGGGCATCCTTGTCCTCACCGAAGCCATTTTCGAGCACGACCGAGCATGCCCGATGCAGCGAGCTTCAGCGGCCTGAGCAGCCACGGCCTGGCGATGCTGTTGTTCACCGCCGTGGTCTTCGCGGTGTTCGTCTGGGACCGCTTCCCGATCTCGACGGTTTGCCTGGCCATCCTGGTCGCGCTGCCCCTGCTGTTCCTGGTCTTTCCGTACGAGACCGACGCCGGACCGCTCGAACCCTATTCGCTGTTCTACGGCTTTGCCCACCCCGCGCTCCTCGCCATCTGCGCGCTGATGATCCTGGGCCACGCGCTGGTTCTCACCGGCGCACTCGAACCCGCGGCGCGCAAGCTGTCATCGCTGGTGGCGCAGCGCCCCGGGATCGCGCTGGTCGCGGTGCTGCTCGGCGCGGCGCTCGCCAGCGGTTTCGTCAACGATACGCCGGTCGTGGTCTTGCTCATTCCGCTGCTGATCGCCGCGACGCGGCGTGCCAAGGCGTCTCCGGCGGCGATCCTGATGCCGATGAACTATGCGGTGCTGATCGGGGGAATGGCGACGACCATCGGCACGTCGACTAACCTGATCGTCGTATCGATGGCGCAGCAGCTCGGTCTGCCGCCGTTCGGCATGCTCAGTTTCTATCCGCTGGTCGCCGTGGCGGCGGTTCCGGCACTGCTGTATCTGTGGCTCGTCGCGCCACGCCTTCTGCGTTCGGTCGAACCGCAGACCGAGGCATACAGCGAGCAGGTCTTCGACGCCGACCTGCGCGTCGAGCCAGACAGCTGGCTCGAGGGCAAGGAGCTTCGCGAGGTGCTGGCCGCCACCGAGGGGCGCATGCGCGTGCTCGAAGTCCGCACCGCCAAGGGCTTCTCCCGTCCGAAACTGCCGACGATGCGGCTGGTCGCCGGCGACCGTCTGCTGGTGCAGGACACCGTGGAGAACCTGAAGGAGTTCGAGACGGTGCTCAAGACGGCGCTGCACGACGTCGAAATCGACGAGCAGCCCGACAAGGAAGCGAAGGACCAGCCCGGCGAAGCGGCGTCCGACCGGGCGCCAGCGCGCGGCGGGGCGGGCGAGGCCGCCGACCGGAAAGGCGATCAGGCGCAGGAAACCGACGCCGAGCGGCGGGCGCGGGAGGAGGAGGCGGAGTCGAAGAGAACCAGGCACGACGAGGCGCATCCGGACGTGATCGTCGCGCAGTTCGTCGTGGCGCCGGAATCACCGATAGAAGGGCGCACCGTGCGCCAGCATCGCCTGGCCGAGCGATACAAGCTCGTCGTCGTCGGGCTGCGGCCGGTGCGCGCCGGGCGGGGCTGGGCGCGAAAGGAGATCGTCGATCGCGTGCTCGGCGCCGGCGACATCCTGCTGGTACAGGGGTCCGAGGACCAGCTGCTGGCGGCGCAGAACGACGGGATCGGCCTGCTGCTCGATTCGCGCCACGTCGTGCCGCGCCAGGCGAAGTCGGTGATTGCGCTGGCGACGATGGCCGGTGTCGTGCTGCTCGCGGCGACGAAGACGCTGCCGATCGGCCTCGCCGCTCTGGGCGGCGTGCTCGTGCTGCTCGGCACGCGAAGCATCAGCTGGCAGGACGTCGGCAACTCGCTCTCGACCAAGGTGATCATGCTGGTGGCGGCGAGCCTGGCGCTGGGCAGCGCGCTTTCGGTCACCGGCGGAACCGCGTTCCTGGCGCGGGAACTCGTCGGGCTGGCCGGCGCGATCGAGCCGCGTTACCTGCTCGCACTGCTGATGCTGCTGATGGGGCTGTTCACCAACTTCGTCTCCAACAACGCGGCGGCCGCGATCGGCACGCCGTTGGGCATCGAGATGGCGCGCGCGCTCGGCGTGCCGCCGGAGCCCTATGTGCTGGCGGTCCTGTTCGGCTGCAACCTGTGCTACCTGACGCCGATGGGCTACCAGACGAACCTGCTGGTCATGAACGCGGCGGGCTACAGGTTCTCCGATTTCGTGAAGGTGGGCACGCCGCTGTTCTTCATCATGTGGGCCGCGCTGTGCGTGACCCTGGTGCTGAGCTACGGGCTCTGAGCGGCGCGATCGTCCGGGAATCTAGCGCAGCGTCGCCAGCGCCGAGCGTTCGAACGCCATCATCTCGTCGAAGCGGCCTTCACGAACCTTGGCGGCCCAGGCCGGATCGGTGATCAGCGCACGGCCGACGGCGACCAGATCGAAATCACCCCGGTCGAGGCGGCGAAGCAATTCGTCCAGCGACGCGGGCTGCGACACCTCGCCGCGAAATCCCGCGACGAACTCACCGGTCAGCCCGACCGAGCCGACGGTGATCGTCGGCAGGCCGGTGAGCTTCTTTGCCCAGCCGGCGAAGTTGAGGTCCGAGCCCTCGAACTCCGGCTCCCAGAAGCGGCGCTGCGAGCAGTGGATCACGTCGACGCCGGCCATCACCAGCGGCCCGAGCCATTGCTCCATCTCCTGCGGCGTCGTCGCGATGCGAGCGGGGAAATCCTGCTGCTTCCACTGCGAAACACGGATGCAGACCGGAAAGTCGGGCGCCGTGGCCGCACGCACCGCACGGACGACTTCGGCCGCGAACCGGGCGCGTTCGCCGATCGACGCGCCGCCCCAGCGATCGGTGCGCAGGTTGCTGCCCGGCCAGAAGAACTGGTCGATCAGGTAGCCATGCGCTGCGTGCAGTTCCACGCCGTCGAAGCCCAGCCGCATGGCGTCGCGCGCGGCGCTCGCGTATGCGGCGATGCAGTCGACGACGTCGGTCTCGGTCATCGCGACGCCGGACTCGCGGCCGGGCCGCGAGATCCCCGACGGACTTTCCAGCGGCGCCGGCGGCATCCAGTTGGCGCTCGGGTTGCGCAGCGCCCCGACGTGCCACAGTTGCGGCCAGATGCGCCCTCCCTTCGCCTTGACCGCGGCAAGCACCTTCGCCCAGCCCGCCAGCGCATCCTCGCCGTGAAAACGCGGCACGTTCGGCTCGTTTCCCGCGGAAGGCCGCGCGATCAACGCACCCTCGGTGATGATCAGTCCGACGTCGTGCGCGGCGCGCCGCGCGTAATACTCGGCGATGTCGTCCGCCGGCACACCGCCGGTCGCGAAAGACCGGGTCATCGGCGCCATCACGACCCGGTTGCGCAGCGCAAGCCTGCCGATGGAAAAGGGACTGAACAGCGTTGCGGTCGATGCGGTCATGGTCTCGAGGAGTGCAGGTGTCGGGCACCGCCGCCTAGGCGCCGCCGTTGACCACCAGCGTCTGTCCGCTGACGTAGTCGCTGTCGGGGCTGCAGAACATGTACACCGAGCCGGCGGCCTCGTCCGGCGTTCCCCCGCGGCCCAACGGAATCATCTGGTTGAGCGCCGCGAGCCGGCCGGCCTGGATGCCCACCTTTACCGTGCGCCCCTGCACGTCGATGCTGCCGCCCTCGCCCTCCTTCAACGGCGTCGTCAACCGGGTCTGGATATAGCCGAAGGCCACCGCGTTGACGGTAACGTCGTAGCGACCCCATTCCTTGGCCAGCGTGCGCGTCATGCCCATGATGCCGGCCTTGCCCGACGAATAATTGACCTGGCCCGCATTGCCGTTCACGCCCGAGGTCGACGAGATGTTGACCACCTTGCGCACGACCCGCCGGCCGTCCTTGCGCTCGGCCTCGACCGCGGGCTTCAGGTGGGAGAAGAACGCACGCAGGATCCGGAACGGCGCGGTCAGGTGCACGTCGAGGATCGCGTACCACTGTTCGTCGCTCATCTTCTGGATCACGCTGTCCCAGGTGTAGCCGGCGTTGTTGACGACGATGTGGCAGTCCCCGAACGACTTCAGCGCCGTGTCGATGATGCGATCGCCGAAATCCTTGTCGGTCACATCGCCGACGCACGCGACCGCGCGGCCGCCCGCCGCCTGGATCTCCGCGACCGTCTCGGCGGCCGGCGCCTCGTCGAGGTCGTTGATCACGACGCTCGCGCCGTCGCGCACCAGGCGCAGCGCGATGCTTCTGCCGATGCCGCGGCCGGAACCGGTGACGACGGCGACTCTTCCTTCCAGTTGGCCCATTTTCCCGTCTCCTCGAAAGTGGCCGACGCTGCCGGAAATCGCCCGTCTTTGCAAGTCGGCGCGGCGCCGGGAAGCGCCCGTCCCTGCAAGTCGACGCGGCACCGGGAAGCGCCAGCGACACGCGCGCGCACTCAGCGACGCGCGATGATCACCCGCTTGCGGTCGACCGCGACCACGCGGCCGGGAAGGCCCGCGGCCGCCAGGCGGCGATACGCGTCGCCGCTCATGAAGGCGTAACCGATGTCCAGTGCGCGCCAGCGCGCGACCCACTCCTCGAGCGTCGCAATTCCGCGTTCCGGTTCGCTGCGCAGCCCCATCGCGAGTTCATCTGTGACATTGACCATCACCACGCTACGGCCCAGGTAGAAGGGCAGCGTCTGGTCGAACGCCTCGACCGTGTAGAAGGGTGCGGTGCGCAGCGCGTCGCGCTCGCTGTCGAACGCCTCGGCGACGATCTGCCTGCTCGAGAGCATGGGCGAAAACAGCCGGGCCCCGTCCATCACGTGATCCCAGCAGAACAGCCCCGCCAGCGCCAAGGCGAAGATGGCGCCGAGCCGCACGCGCGCGAGCACCAGCGCGATCGCGACGCCACCGCCGGCGGCCAGCCAGACCATCGACTCGGTCAGGACGGCGGTAAAGCCGACGACCAGCGCGGGCTCGTAGCGGGCGTCGAGCGCTCGACCGATCCATGGCATCGCGGCGATCACGGCGCCGGCGATCGCGACGACGACGACGATCGATGCGACCAGGCTTCGATTCGAGACCTGGCGCAGCTGAATACCGACGACCCACGCGAGCGCCGGGAAGGCCGGCACGATGTAACCGGGAAGCTTCGAACTCGACAGTGAGAAGAAGCCGATCGTGACGATCACCCAGCAGGCGAACCATCGGTCGGCGTCGAACCTGTCGGGGCTGTTGCGGGGAAAGATCGCCTGCCGGATCGCGCCTGCACGGCCGCGTTCGGCGGCGCCGCGATCGCCCTCGGCAATCGGCGCCGCCCGCGCGCTCGAGCCCGATGCGCGCCGCATCGACGAGAGCGCCCATGCGCCGAGCATCGGCGTCCAGGGCAGGAAGCCGAGCGCACCGACCGCCAGGAAGTACCACCAGGCGCCCGTTCGACGATGCGCGGTCGTCAGGAAGCGCTGGAAGTGCTCGTGCACGAAGAAGAAATCGAAGAATTCCGGATTGCGCTGCTGCACCATCACGAACCACGGTGCGCTCAGCGCGAGCAGCAGCAACGGCCCGGCAACCGGACGGACCCTGCGCAGCAGCGCCCACTGCCGGGTCGTCAGCAGATAGAGCGCGGCGGCCAGCGCGGGCAGAACCAGTCCGATCAGGCCCTTGGTCAGCACCGCCGCGGCCAGGCTGGCCCACGCGACCAGCATCCAGCGCGACGCGGGCGCACGCACCGGCCCGTCGAGCGCAAGCGCGATCGCGCAGGCGGCGGCGGTGAGCCAGAACGACAGCGCCATGTCCAGCGTGATCGCCATGCCGAACACCACGTACAGGAGGCTCGAGCCGAGCACCGCGGCGATGGCGAGCGCGTCCTGGACGGTGCGCAGTCTGATGGCGGTGAAGACCAGCACGATCATGCCGAACACGGCGGAGAACAGCGGCCATAACCGTGCCGTCCAGGATTCGACGCCGAAGACCCGGAAGGCCGCCGCGGTGCCCCAATACTGCAGCGGCGGCTTTTCGAAGTACTTGAGACCGTTCAGGCGCGGCGTGATCCAGTCGCCGCTCGCGACCATCTCCCGGGAGATGTCCGCGTAGCGGCCCTCGTCGGGCCGGATGAGCGTCCGGGTCTCGAACATGTCACCGACCCAGCCGTACAGGAACAGCGAGACCATCGCCGCGAGCAACACAGCAGCCCAGATGCCGGCGCCGCGCGTGCGGCGGCGGTTCGAGCGAAGCATCTGGCGCTCAGGCCCCGTATCGCGTCCGCGCGATCTCCGCGCCCTTGCCCAGCGCTTCGAGCTTGCGTTGCGCGATGTCGCGATCCATCGGCGCCATCCCGCAGTTGGTGCAGGGGAACAGCCGGTGTTTCGGCACGAACTGGAGTGCGCGGCCGATCGTGTCCGCGACCTCCTCGGGCGTCTCGACCACGTCGGAGGCCACATCGATCACCCCGACCAGCACGTCCTTGCCTTCGAGCAGCGCCATCAGGTGCGGCGGCACGTGCGAGTTCGCGCACTCCAGCGAGACCTGGTCGATGCGGCTCGCGGCCAGTGCCGGGAAGATCTCCTCGTACTGGCGCCACTCGTCGCCGAGCGACTTCTTCCAGTCGACGTTGGCCTTGATGCCGTAGCCGTAGCAGATGTGAACCGCGGTGGTGCATTTCAGCCCGTCGATCGCACGGTGCAGCGCGTCGATGCCCCAGGCCTTCACGTCGTCCATGAACACGTTGAACGCGGGCTCGTCGAACTGGATCACGTCGACGCCGTCGGCCTCCAGCGCGCGCGCTTCCTGGTTCAGCAGTCCGGCGAAGGCCATCGCCATCTTGACCTTGTCGCCGTAGAAGCGATCGGCGACCGTGTCGACGATGGTCATCGGACCCGGCATCGTCATCTTGAGCTTGCGTTTCGTGTGGGCACGCGCGAGCCTGGCCTCGACCTGGTGCACGCGGCCCTTCAGGCGCAGTTCGCTGGTCACCTGCGGCACCATCGCGTCGTAGCGGTTGTCGCGAATGCCCATCTTGACCTTGTGCTCGAAGTCGATGCCCTCGACGAACTCGAGAAACCCGTGGACGAAGTGCTGGCGCGACTGCTCGCCGTCGCCGACGGTCGCCAGGCCCGCGTCCTCCTGCAGCTTCAGCCACAGCAGCGTCGCGTCGGCCTTGTCGCTGGCGAGTTCCTTGCCCGAGTTCTTCCACTGCGGCCACAGCTTGTTCGTCTCGGCGAGCCAGGAAGGTTTCGGCAGGCTGCCTGCCAGCGTGGGTTCGAACATTTCAGTCTCCTTGAAAGCGTTGCGCGGTCGGCGCCGACCGCCGTCGCGTCGTCCCGTCGCCTGGGTTCGGTGTCGGCGGTGCGCCCGGCTCAGTCCGCCTGGGAAGCCAGCCGCGCCGCGGCCGCGTCGATCGCGGCGGTGAGCTCGGCGTAGTTGTCGGTCACCGGGAACTGGGGGAACTGCGCGGTGATCGCCGCCGGCGCGTGGATGAAGAAGCCCGCGTGCGCGGCGCCGAGCATCGCGGTGTCGTTGTAAGAGTCGCCCGCGGCCATCACCTGGAAATTCAGCCCTCGCAGCGCGTTGACCGCAGCCCGTTTCTGGTCGGGCATTCGGAGCCGGTAATTGCGCACCGTGCCCTGCGCGTCGATCTCCAGCCGATGGCACAGCAGCGTCGGACGGCCGAGCTGGCGCATCAACGGGTCGGCGAACTCGTAGAAGGTGTCGGACAGGATGAAGACCTGGTACCGGGACCTCAGGTCGTCGAGAAATTCACGCGCGCCGGGCAGCGGGCCCATGCCGCCGATCACCTGCTGGATGTCGGCGAGCTTCAGGTTGTGACGGTCGAGCAGCCCGAGCCGGAACCGCATCAGCTTGTCGTAGTCCGGCTCGTCGCGCGTGGTGCGCGAGAGTTCGGGGATTCCGCTGCGTCTGGAGAACTCGATCCAGATTTCCGGGACGAGCACTCCTTCCATGTCGAGGCAAACGACCTGCAAGTGAACCTCCGCGCTGACGCTCTCGTTGAGACGGCTTTGTCGAATCGGCAACCGGCGCCCGCGACCATGGCCGGCGGCGGCGAATCGGCACGATCTTAACCGATGGACCTGGCACGCCGCCGATCGCGACGGCCGCCGCGCACGACCGGGCCGCGCAGCCCCGAGGCAGGCACGCGACCCGCCTCAGGACCCGGTCCAGGACGGCTTGCGCTTGTTCAGGAAGGCGTCGACGCCCTCGGCGAAGTCCTTCGACAGGTAGGCCTTCAGGATCAGTGCCTCTTCGACTTCGGGATCCACGTCGGCCTGCAGCGCGCGCAGCGATTCCTTGGTCACGCGCATCGTCAGCGGAGCGTGCGACGCCACGGTCGATGCCATCTCGGCCGCCCGCGTCACCAGGGCGTCGTAATCCGGAACGATCTCCGAGAGCAGACCGGCCGAGCGCATCTCTTGCGCGTCGAACAGGCGCGCTGTCAGGATCAGGTCCTTCACCCGGGCGGGGCCCATCAGCCCGACGAGCCGCGCGTGGCTGGCCAGCGACAGGCAGTTGCCCAGCGTGCGCGCCATCGGCAACCCGAAGCGTGCGTCGGCGGTCGCGATGCGCAGGTCGCAGCAGGACGCGATCGCGAAGCCGCCGCCGGTGCACGCCCCGCCGATCGCGGCGATCGTCGGAACGCTGCATCGTTCGATGACGTCGAGGATCTCGCCGATCGACTTTTCATAGGCGATCGCCTGCTGCGGCGAGGTGAACGCGCGAAACTCGGAGATATCGGTTCCGCTGGCGAAGGCCTTTGCGCCGGCACCGATGATCACCAGCGCGCGGATCCCCGCGAGCTCGGGAATCGAGCGGATGGTCTCGGCCAGCCTCTGGTACATCGCGAAGGTCAGCGCGTTCCTGGCCTGTGGCCGATTGATCGTCACGCGCAGCCACTGATCGAACCGCTCGACCTTCAGATCGTTCTCGGGATCGCTGCCTGAAACGCTGGTGTCCATCGCTGTCTCCGTATGTCGCGGTGCCCGGCCGGACATGCGGTGCGGTCAGACGCCTTCACGCGGCGGGATCGGCGCGAAGGCCGGCCGGATGTCCCTGCCTGCGGCGATCTCAGTTCTTCTTCGGCGCCGGCCGGTTCTGCGGAAAATGATCGATCGCCGGATCCATATGCGTCCAGGGCCGCGCGCTGCGGGTCCAGATGTTCATCACCACCTTCAGGTCGACCGGTGCATCGAGCGAGCCGACCTTGAGCACCGTCATCTCCGGGGCGTTCGCACGACGGGTGAAGATCGGCGATCCGCAATCGGGACAGAACGCGCGCTGCAGCGTATTGCCGCTGTCGACCACCTTGGCGAAGACTTTCGGCGTGCCCTGGGTGATCTCGAACCTGTCGGTCGGCACGACGGTGTTCGCGCTGGCCCCGGCCCCCGATGCCTTCTGGCAATCGGTGCAGTGGCACATGATGATCTTGTCGACAGGCTGCGTGACCCGGTAACGGATCGCGCCGCACAGGCAGCCACCGGTCATCACCGATGAAGGATTTTGCTGGTCGGCCATCGTCGTGACTCCTCGGGTGGGCTTCGGGACTGCCAGCGTAACCCGGATCACCACATCTCGCGAAGCCGCGCGCCGATCCCCTGCAACGGCGCGACGCAATCTGCCGCCGGGTCCCGGCCATCAGCCGCGGCCGCGCTCGCGCCCATCGCGCCCGCCGGGCCGACCGCGCGCTGCGCCGCGGGCGTGTCGTCCGCCTGGCCGTGCGCGTCGCCGACCGGGCCGCTGCGTCGATCCAGCCGCGCCAGCACCGGGTCGGTGAGGAACCTGCTTCGCGCGCCGTGAACGTAGCCGGCGCCCATCCGCGCCTGCTGGGTCACGTAATAGCGCTGGGGCTCGATCAGGTGCAGCGTGTCGCGGGCACGGGTCATCGCCACGTAGAGCAACCGGCGTTCCTCTTCGATCGCCGCGGGATTGCCCGTCGCGTACTCGTTCGGGAAGTTTCCGTCCGCGACGTTGATCAGGTACACCGCATCCCATTCCTGCCCCTTGGCCGAATGCACCGTCGACAGGATCAGGTAGTCCTCGTCGAGCAGAGGATCGCCCGACAGGTCGCCCGCAGCCTGCGGCGGGTCGAGCGCCATCTCGGTGAGGAAGCGCTCGCGGCTGGCGAATCGCTCGGCGAGCCGGGCCAGCATGTCGAGGTCGGCCGCACGCACTGCCGCGTCGTCGTGCCGACGCTCGAGGAGCGGCTGGTACCAGCCCCGTGCGCGGTCCAGCTGGCCGCGCCACGCCGCGTCGGGTCGGCCAAGCTCGGCCATCAGGCCGACGAAGGCCTGCCAGTGCGTGCCGGCCGCATCCGGCGCGGCATAGCCGGCCAGCGCGACAAAGGCAGCGTACGTCCCCGCTTGCGCGAACGACTGCGCGAAGCGCTCGAGACAACGCTGCGCGTTCGCCGGCCCCATGCCGGGCATCAGCTGCAGCGCCCGGAACGCCGCAATCGAATTGCGCGGGTTCTGCGCCCATCGCAGCACCGCGAGCAGGTCCTTCACATGCGCCGCCTCCATGAACTTCAGGCCGCCGTGCTTCACGAAGGGAATGTTGCTGCGCGCCAGTTCGATTTCGAGCAGGTCGCTGTGGTGGGCGCTGCGGAAGAGCACCGCCTGGCGCTTCAGCGCGACGCCCGACTCGCGCTGGCGCAGGACTTCGCCGACCACCCAGTCCGCCTGCGCCTGATCGTCGAGCACCGTCACCAGGCAGGGCCTCGCCCCGCCTGCGCGCTGCGCGCTCAGGGTCTTCGGATACTGCCGCGCACCCTCGCCGATCAGCGCGTTGGCCAGATCCAGCACAGGCTGCACCGAGCGATAGTTCTGCTCGAGGGTCACGCGACACGCCGGCGGATCGAAGTGCTTCGGGAACTCCAGGATATTGCCGACGTCCGCGGCCCGGAACGCATAGATCGACTGCGCGTCGTCGCCGACCACCATCAGCCCTCGGCCGTCGGCCTTCATCGCGTGCAGGATCCGGGCCTGCAGCAGATTCGTGTCCTGGTACTCGTCGACGAGCACGTGATCGAAACGCGCACCGATCTCGCGCGCGATCGCCGCGTCGGCGAGGGCGGCGTCCCACCACTGCAGCAGGTCATCGTAGTCGAGCACGCCGTTGGCCTGCTTGCGCATCACGTAGGCGCGGAACAGCGCGCGCAGCTCGTCGGCCCACTCGGCGCACCACGGATAGACCTGCTCGAGGACGCGCTCGAGCGACCACCCGGTGTTCACGCGGTGCGAGTAGATCGCCAGGCAGGTCTCCTTGCGCGGGAAACGGCGCTTCTTCGCGGACAGCCCGAGCTCGTGGCGCAGGACGTCGACCAGATCGGCGGAATCGCCGCGGTCGAGCACGCCGAAATCCTCCGGCAGGCCCAGGCGCGACGCGTACTGACGCAGCAGCCGCGCACCCACCGAGTGGAAAGTGCCCGCCCAGGGCAGGCGCAGGCCCTCGGCGGGCGTCGGTCCGCTCGCGGCAGGTGCTGGCGGTGCGCCCGCGTCCCGTCTCGCGTCGATCGCCTGCGCGGCGAGGCGCTGCGCGCGCCTCGTCATCTGCTGGGCCGCGCGCCGGCTGAACGTCAGCAGCAGGATGCGGTGCGGATCGACACGGTGGACGATCAGGTGCGCCACGCGATGGGCGATCGTCGCGGTCTTGCCGGTACCCGCGCCGGCGATGACCAGCAGCGGGCCGCACTCGAAGCGCCCCTGCGCGTCGATGCCCCCGTAACTCGCCGCTTCACGCTGCGCCGGGTTCAGCGACGCAAGCCACGGTGCGCCGGACCTGTCCGCGAACGCGGCCTGCTCCGCCGTGTTCATGCGCATGCGTTGCGCCGCACGATCGCCGGCACCGGACTCATTCGGCCAGGCAGTGCTCGACCCGCCATCCGTAGAGCCACTCGAGCGCATCGTAGAAACGCTCCGGCGTCCGGTCCTTCCAGAGGTCGTTGCGAACCAGCCGTTCCACGCCCTTGGCGTGATAGATGCGCCCCATCTCGCGCGCCGACAGCACGACACGCGCGGTGCGCGCCACGCGCGAGCGCTGGTAGAGATCGAATGCCGTTGCAAGATCGCCGTCGTGACGCCGCAGGGCCTCGCCCAGCGTGACCGCGTCCTCGAGCGCCATGCAGGCGCCCTGGGCGAGGTACTGCAGCATCGGATGAGCCGCGTCGCCCAGCAGCGTCGCACGGCCGAAGGTCCATTGCCCGATCGGCTCGCGATCGGCGGTCGCCCAACGCTTCCAGCTCTTGGGCAGATGGAGCATCTGCCGCGGTTGGTCGCAGATCTCGGTGAAGTAGGACAGCACTTCGTCCTGGCTGCCCTCGGTGACGCTCCAGGTCTCCTCTTGTCGACTGTGGAAGGTCACGACGATGTTGTACTGTTCGCCGCCGCGCAGCGGGTAATGCACCAGGTGGCAGTTCGGGCCGACCCAGACCGCGGGCGCGTTCCAGCTCAGGTTGGCCGGGAACTCGGCGGCGTCCACCACGGCGCGATAAACGACATGGCCTGACACGCGCACCGGGTCGCCGACATACTGCTGGCGCACCGCGGACTTCACGCCGTCGCAGCCGATCAGCGCGACACCGCGATGCCTCGCGCCGTTCTGGTCGACGACGGTCACGCCGCTGCCGTCCTGCTCGATGTGCTCGACGCGCGTCGAGGTGAGGAACTCGATGCGGTCGGTCGCCTGCACACCCTCGAGCAGCGAGGTGTGCACGTCTGCCCGATGGATCACCGCGTACGGATTTCCGAAGCGCTGGCGGAAGGCTTCGCCGACCGGGATCGACGCGACCGTCGACGCGTCGATCGCGTCCATCATGACCATTCGGTCGGTATAGACCGCGCGCGCGCGCGCCCGCTCACCGACGCCGAGCGCGTCGAACGCGGCGAAGGCGTTCGGTCCGAGCTGGATCCCTGCGCCGATCTCGCCGATCTGCGCGGCCTGTTCGAGCACTTTCACCACGTAGCCGAGTCGCGACAGAGCGAGCGCGGCCGCGAGTCCGCCGATGCCGCCGCCGGCGACCAGCACGGTGCCCGAGAATCTCCCCTGAGCCGTCACGCGTTCTCCCTGCTTTGGCGCGCTTTCGCGCCACGCGGGCGCACCCGCGCAAATTATCGCATCGTGAGTGACCGACGACGGCAACCGCTGTCAGCGACTCGCGCCGCAGCGGCAGATGTGCTGCGCGCGCGCAGCCGCACTGCCGGCGACGCGGTCGCCCTTGCTTGCGGCGCGGATCCGCAACGCCGCGTCAGCGCGGCGCGACGCCGGGGGGTGGCGGCGGCGGTACGCCTGCCGGGGGCGGCGGCGGAGTGAATGCCGGCGGTGGCGGCGGAGCGTATACCGGGGACGGCGCGGTCGTTCCCTGATAGCGGGAAGCGCCCCCCATCGTCCCGGAAACCGGCACCCTGTGTCCGTACGCGTACATGCACTGGACGTAG
>JAHEDO010000254.1 GCA_024641185.1 Burkholderiaceae bacterium
CTCCCACTTCCCGGCGCGGCACAAATCGTAGAGCTGCACGCTCTGCCGCGGCACCACACACGCCGGCCCCGCCATCCATCCCACGCCGCCGATCAGCATGACGCAGGCGGGGATGTGCGCCGACGCGCTGAACACCTGGATGCGGTCGCCGACGGCATTGAGGATGCTGAGCAGTCGACCGGTATCCGACGACGCGTCCTTGATGTAGCGGATGTTCTCGACTTTCGCCAGGCGCTCCAGCGCCGGCAGCGTGAGGTCGCTGCGCTGAAACTGCGGATTCGTGTAAAGCACGACGGGCAGACCGGTGGCACGCGCCAGCGCGCTGAAATACGCGACCACGCCATCGTCGTTGAGCGGAAAATAGGCCTCGAGGATGCCGAGGACGCCGTCCACGCCAAGCGCCTCGTAGGCCCTTACCTGCTCGACCGCGTCGACGATCGTGGTCGCCGCGACACCGGCCACCACCGGCACCCTGCCGCGCGCAGCTCGCACGACGACCTCGACGACCCGATGACGCTGCGCCCGACTCAGGTAAGCGAACTCCCCGGTCGACCCCAGGGGCGTCAGGCCGTGGACCCCCGCCGCGATCAGGTCGTCGACGAGACGCGACAGCACGGCGTCGAGCACCTGGCCGCGCTCGTCGACCGGCGAGACAAGGTAGGGAAAAACGCCGCGGAACTCTTCTTGCGCCACGCTGGACTCCCGGGTGTTACGGAACGATTGGGCCGCCTCGCCTGTCCCCGTGGCGTGGCTTCCGGCAAGGCAGAGCACGCCGATTTGACAAGGTTGAAGCAACCAGCCAGATTTCGCAGGTTGCGCTTCATTCTATCCGACCGAACGATCGCGATTCACCGAAAACAGGAGACTCTCCCCATGCTGAAGAAGCTCGTTTCATGCCTCGCGGCGGCGACCGCCGCAGGCTCGCTGATGGCGTTCGCGCCGGCTGTCCGGGCGCAGACCGAAATCAAGTTCCCGATCAAGGTGAACGCCACGACGCTGCGCGGAATCATGACGCAGCAGTTCGGCGACGAACTGGCCAAGGCGACGAACAACCGCTACAAGACCACGATCTACCCGGGCGGCCAGCTCTACGACGGCGACAAGGCGGCCAAGGCCGTGCAACTCGGCAACGTCCAGATGACCAACGAGCCGAACAGCGCGTTCACCGCCTACACAAAGAACGCCGACCTGATGGAGATGCCTTTCGGCTTCGCGGATGCCGACGCGTTCCAGGAATTCCTCCATGGACCGCGCTCGGGCATCGTGCGCAAGGACCTGGAAAAGGCGGGCTTCCACGTCGTGGCGCTTTTCGACGAAGGACCGTTCGTGATCGCGACAAAGGAAGTGCTGATCAAGGGACCGGCGGACTTCAAGGGACAGGTGATCCGCACCTCCGGCCACCCGGTCGTGGTCGACGGCCTGAAGGGCATGGGCGCATCCACCGTCAAGATCCCGCTGAACGAGGTCTACTCGGCGCTTCAGCAGGGCACGATCTCCGGCGTCTACACCACCTTCGACGCCTTCGTGAACGAGAAGATGTACGAGGTCGCGCCCAACGTCATGATCATCCCGTCTTACGGCGCCTATTTCTGGGTGGCGAACAAGGCCTGGTTCGACGCGCTGCCCGAGGCGGACCGCAAGCTCATCGACTCGATCGCCGACAAACTCGCCAAGAAGTACGACAAGGACGTCTGGGCGGCTTCCGACGAGCACGTCGCGGCGGTCAAGAAGGCCGGCGGCAAGATCAGCGACCCCGCGAAGGATCCGGCGGCGCGCACGGCCTTCCGCGAGGCGATGGCGAAGACCTACGACAAGATGCGCGAGAAGTTCGGCAAGGAAGCGGTCGACGCGATTCTCGCGTCGAAGTGACCGACCGCGCCCGTATCCCGGCACGATGGAGCAGGACATGGAAGGCGGGCGCGCCCCCGGGGCCGTCCGCTGGCTCGCGCGCGCGGAGGTGGCAGTCGTCGGCGGCATCCTGCTCGTCTCGCTGCTGATCACGCTGTATGCGATCCTCGCGCGCAATCTCGGACACTCCACCGGTGACTGGGCACTGAAGCTGCCGGAGCTGATGCTCGTCTGGATGACCTTCCTCGGGATGGGCGCGCTCGTCACCGAACACGGCCATGTCGCGGCCGACATGTTCCTGATGCGCTTCTCGCCGCGGTGGCAGCGCATCGCGCGCACTTCCTCCACCCTGATCACGACGGCTGTGCTGGCGATCATCCTCGTCGGCGCGGTGTCGATCGTGCGCACGCAGATCGAGATCGGTGCCACCGACGAAGAACTGTTCGAGATCCCGACCGCGATCGTGCTGGCAGGCCTGCCGCTGGGCCTCGCGATCACCATCCTGCACCTGCTGGCGGAGATCTACACGATCTGGCGCCCGTCGAGGGCGCGCCCGTCATGATCGCGGTCCCCTTCGCGATCCTCCTCGCCCTGATCGTGATCGGCATGCCGATCGGCTTCGCGCTGATCGTCGCGTCGGTCGTCACGCTCTACTGGCTGGGGCTGGCCCCGATCACCTTCATTCCGGACGTGCTCGGCGACAGCGTGCAGCACTTCACGCTGCTGGCCATTCCGTTCTTCCTGCTCGCGGCCGAGCTCCTGTCGGCGGGCGGGCTCATCGACCGCATCTTCGATCTCGCGCGCGCGCTGGTCGGCAGGCTGCGCGGGGGGATGGGCGCGGCCTGCGTGGTGGCAACGGGTCTGTTCGCCGGCGTGCAGGGCTCGAGTGCGGCCGACGCGGCAGCCATCGGCAAGATCGGCGTCACCGGCATGAAGAAGCAGGGCTATCGCGAGGGTTTCGCCGCGGCCCTCATCGCCGCGTCAGGGGCGACCGCGATCCTGATTCCGCCGTCCATCGCGATGCTCATCTACGCGTCGATGGTCAACGTTTCGGTCGGACGGATGTTCTTCGCGGGAATCGTGCCCGGCGTGCTCAACGTGCTCGCGTTCCTGTTCTTCGTCGTCTGGCGCGCCGAGAAGCTCGGCTGGAAGCGCGAGGACGAAAGCGCCTTCACCGGGAGGGCGGCGAAGCTCAACGCCGCCAGGCGCGCCTTCTGGGTGATGATGCTGCCGATCTTCGTCCTCTACGGCTTCTACTCCGGGGATCTCACCGCCACCGAGATCTCGACGGCCTGCGCCATCTACTCGGCGGTGGTCGCGCTGTGGGTCTACCGGACGATCCGGGTGCGCGACCTGTGGCCGGTGATCACCCAGACCGCGCGCACCACGATCAACATCTTCACGATCATCGCGGGCGCGGTGCTGCTGTCCAAGGTGCTCACCTTCCTGAACGCTCCACAGCTCATCTTCGAGTTCATCGAGCACTACCACCTGAACGCCTGGCAGTTCCTGGTGGCGATCAGCGCGATCATGTTCGTCCTGGGCATGTTCATGGAGGCGGTGTCGCTGAACGTGATGACCACCCCCATCCTCGCGCCGATCGCGATCAAGCTCGGCATCGACCCGGTGCACTACGGGATCGTGCTGATCTTCAACATCGAGATCGCGCTGATCACGCCACCGGTGGGCCTGAACCTGTTCGTGCTGGCCGGTGCGACGAAGATCCCGCTCGCCAAGATCTTCCGCGAAGTGGTGCCCTTCGTCACCATCCTCGTGCTGCTGCTGATCCTGGTGATCCTGATCCCCAAGATCTCGCTCTGGCTGCCGGACCTGCTGCTGCCGGCGACCTAGCGGCGGCAGCAGCCCGACGGCCTCGACCGCTCAGTCCGCGTAGCCCGGCGCCTCGCGGTCCAGCACGCGCATCATCGCTTCGAAGTACAGGCGCTCGCGCTCCGCGCGCGAATGCCGATCGTCTGCGCCCGGCGTCTGCACCTGCGCGACGATCTCTTCCGAGAGCACCTCGAGCGGCCGCCCGGTGGAGAGGGCGAGCACCTGCATCCTGCAGACCCGCTCGAGCTTGTACAACCGGCGATACGCCTGCGCGACGGTCTGGCCGGTCACGAGCACGCCGTGGTTCTTCATGAACACGATCTGCTTGTCGCCAAGCAGGGCCGCAAGGCGCTCGCCTTCGGCCAGCGTGTCCGCAGTGCCCATGTAGTTGTCGTCATAGGCGATGTGGCCGTGGAAGAACGCCGCGGTCTGGCTGGCCGGCAGGAGCCTGTTGTCCTGCAGCATGTTCAGTGCCAGCGCCCAGGGCTGGTGAGTGTGCAGCACGACGCGCGCGCCCGAGATCCGATGGATCGGCGCGTGGATGCACTGCGCCGACAATTCGACGACCCCCTCGCCCTCGAGCGTCGCGCCGGACTCGTCGAAGACGATCATGTCGCTGGCGCGCGCCTCCGACCAGTGCAGGCCGAACGGCAGGATCAGGTAGCGGTCGTCGTGGCCCGGTACGGTG
>JAHEDO010000043.1 GCA_024641185.1 Burkholderiaceae bacterium
GAAAGGCGCCGCGGCGCCTTTCCGCGTGGCGGGGATTCTTCGACTGGCTCGCCGAGCAGGGCTCGGTCGCAGCGAACCCCGCGCGCGGCCTGCGCGCGCCGCGCGTGGGCAAGCGGCTGCCGAAGGCGCTTTCCCCCGACCAGGCGATCAGTCTGGCGCAGGCGCCGCCCGCCGGCGAAGGCGAGAAGCCGTTCGAGACCCTGCGCGACCAGGCGATGCTCGAACTCTTCTATTCGTCGGGGCTGCGGCTCTCGGAGCTCACCAGCCTCGACGTGCGCCACTTCGCCGAGTCCGGCCTGCGATCCGCGAGCTGGCTGGACCTGGCCGAGGCCGAGGTGACGGTGCTCGGCAAAGGGGGCAAGCGGCGCAGCGTTCCGGTGGGCGCGCCAGCGATCGAGGCGCTTCGCCGCTGGCTCGCCGAGCGCGAGCGCTGGCTCGCGGTCCATCCTGGCGCGGACAAACGACCGCTGTTTCTGAGCGCGCTCGGCCGCAGGCTGGCCAACCGCACGGTGCAGGTCCGCCTGAAGCGCATGGCGCAGCGCCGGGGCGTGCCGGCCGACGTGCACCCGCACGTGCTGCGGCACTCCTTCGCGAGCCACCTGCTGCAGTCCAGTGGCGACCTGCGCGCGGTCCAGGAACTGCTCGGCCATTCGAGCATCACGACGACGCAGGTCTACACCTCGCTCGACTTCCAGCGGCTGGCCAAGGTCTACGACGCCGCGCATCCGCGCGCGCGGCGCCGCTGAGGCGCACGCGGTGGCCGCAGTGCTGACGCTCAAGCCCGGCAAGGAGCGCTCGCTCGCGCGCCGGCATCCCTGGGTGTACGCGGGCGCCGTCGCCAGGGTCGAAGGTGCACCAGCAAAGGGCGAAACAGTGCAGGTGCGGGCGGCGGACGGCCACTTCTGCGCCTGGGCAGCCTACAGTCCCGACTCGCTGACGCGCGCGCGCGCCTGGAGCTTCACGCAGGCCGACCGGATAGACGCGGAATGGATCGAGGCGCGGCTCGCCGAGGCGATCGCGCGACGCGCGACCCTGGTGCGCGGCACCGACGCAATGCGGCTCGTGTTCGGCGAGGCCGACCGCCTGCCGGGGTTGGTCGTCGACCGATATCGGGACCAGCTCGTCGTGCAGTTCCTCGCTGCGGGGGTCGAGGCCTGGCGAGACGTGATCGTCGGCGCGCTCCCCCGGCTGACCGGCTGCCGCGACCTCTACGAGCGATCAGACGCCGCCGCCCGCGAGCGCGAAGGGCTGCCCGTGCGCGAAGGCACGCTCGCCGGGCAGGCGCCCGCGGCAGCGATCCGGATCGACGAAGCAGGGGTGCGCTACGCGGTCGACGTGCTGAGCGGCCACAAGACCGGCTTCTACATCGATCAGCGTGAGAACCGCGCGATGGTCGCCTGGTACGCCGCGGGGCGCAGCGTGCTGAACTGCTTCTGCTATACCGGGGGCTTCACGATCGCGGCGCTCAAGGCCGGCGCCGCGTCGGCAGTGTCCATCGACTCCAGCGGCCCGGCGCTCGATGGGGCCCGGCTGAACCAGAAGATCAACGGACTGGACGAGGCGGACTGCGAGTGGGTCGAGGCCAGCGTGTTCGATGCGCTGAATCGGCTGGTTGCCGAGGGGCGTCGCTTCGACCTGATCGTGCTCGATCCGCCGAAATTCGCGCCGTCCAGTCACCACGTGGATCGCGCCGCGCGCGCCTACAAGGAGATCAACCTGAAGGCCCTGCGGCTGCTCGCGCCGGGCGGCCTGCTCTTCACCTTCTCCTGCTCGAGCGCGATCGGCGTCGACCTGTTCCAGAAGATCGTCGCCGGCGCGGTGTTCGACGCGGGCGTCGAGGCGCAGATGATCCGGCGGCTGCAGGCGGGCTCGGACCACCCGATGATGATGACGCACCCGGAGGGCGAGTACCTGAAGGGTCTGCTGCTGCTGCGCGTATAGCGTCCCCGTACTACAATCGCAGGTTGGACTCGATCGGATGGAGCAGGGGTTCACAGAGCAGGCAAGGCGGCTGGTGCGCGGCCAGCACGCAAGGGTGACGACCCCGCGGCTGCGAGTGCTGGCCGAGTTGCTGATGGCCGGTCAGCCCCTGACCCACCTGGATGTCCAGCGTCGGGTCGAAGGCGCCGACGACGTCGATCACATCGACCGCGTCACCGTCTATCGGGTGCTCGACTGGCTGGTCGAGGCGGGGCTCGCGCATCGCGTTGCCGGGCCGGACAGGGTGTTCCGCTTTTCGGCGCAGGCGGGCGCGCACGGGGCGCACGGCCATTTCCGGTGCACGCGCTGCGAGCGGATGTTCTGCATGACCGAAACCGCCGGGCTGGCGCGAGTGGTGCGCTCCGTCCTGCCGGAGGGATTTTCGGGCGATGCGATCGAATTGACGGTGTCGGGTTGCTGCGCCGACTGCGCGGCTTCCTGAAGGAGAGGCGAATATGGCGGACAAGCATGTGCCGGTGACGATCCTTACCGGCTTCCTGGGAAGCGGCAAGACGACGCTGCTCAATCGCATACTCAAAGAGGACCACGGCCACAGGATCGCGGTGATCGAGAACGAGTTCGGCGAGGAGGGGGTCGACAACGACCTGCTGCTGCAGGACCGTGAAGAACAGATCGTCGAGATGAACAACGGCTGCATCTGTTGCACCGTTCGCGGCGACCTGATTCGCATCCTCGGCGAGCTCAAGGAGCGCCGGGACGCCGGCGAGGTGTCGTTCGACCGGGTCGTCATCGAGACCACGGGGCTTGCCGATCCCGGCCCCGTCGCCCAGACCTTTTTCCTCGACGACGACATTGCCGACTACTTTCTGCTCGACGCGGTCATCACGATCGTCGACGCCAAGCACGGCAACCAGCAGCTCGACGAGCACAAGGAGGCGCAGGAGCAGGTGGGCTTCGCCGACAGGATTCTGATGTCCAAGACCGACATCGTGACCGAACAGGAGCAGCAGAACCTGCGCCAGCGGCTGGGCCGCATCAATCCGCGGGCTCCGATCAGGCCGGTGCGCTTCGGCGACGCCCCGATCGCGGACATCCTGGACATCCGCGGGTTCAACCTGAACGCGGTCCTCGAGATCGACCCGCAGTTCCTGACCAGCGACGAGCACGAGCACGACGACGCGGTGCAGTCGTTCGTCTTCAAGTCGAACCGGGCCTTCGACCCGCTCAAGCTGGAGGATTTTCTCGGCGGTCTGATCCAGGTTTACGGGCAGGACATGTTGCGGTATAAAGGCGTGCTTTTCATGAAGGGCTCCGATCGCCAGACGGTCTTTCAGGGCGTCCACATGATGATGGGCGCCGACACCGGCCGCAAATGGCAGCCGGGCGAAAAGCCTTCGAGCAGGATGGTCTTCATCGGAAGGAACCTTCCGAAGGACACCTTCATCAAGGGCCTTGAACAGTGCCTCGCCTGAGCCGGGAGACGGTTCCGGACGAAGTGCGGGGACAACGGACAGAGACACGACAATCGGCTTCGATCGGGACATGAAAATGGCAGCGACGAAAGACAAGAAAATTTTGACCGAGGCGGACCTCCTGAAGATGCCCGAGTCGGCATACATGAACGAGGCCCAGCTAGACTTCTTCCGCAGGCGGCTGCAGGAGATGGAGCGTGAGCTGCTGCACAACGCCGACGAGACGACCGAGCATCTGCGCGAGACCGTCGTCGTGCCCGACCCGGCGGATAGGGCAACGATCGAGGAAGAGCACGCGCTGGAGCTGCGCACCCGCGATCGCGAGCGCAAGCTGATCAAGAAGGTCCAGCAGTCGCTCGCACGTGTTGACTCGGGCGACTACGGCTTCTGCGAGGAGACCGGCGAGCCGATCGGTCTGCCCCGGCTGCTCGCGCGTCCGACCGCCACGCTGTCGCTCGAAGCGCAGCAGCGTCGGGAACTGCGCCAGAAGCTCTACGGAGACTGATCTCCGCGCTGTTCCGATCAGGGCAACTCCAGCGTTGACCGCCGAAGGCCCCGGGCCGACCGCTGGTCGCCAAGCCGAGGAGTTCCCCGGAGGGCCGGTGCTAAACTCGATCGACACTTTCGAGAGGCACTACCTTGGCGTTTTCGCTGTTCGGACGGAAGGAAAGACCTGATCCGCGTCGCCTGCGCGAAGGTATGCCCGTACGAATTCCGGATACCACGGTGCGCGGGCCGTCGACCGCGACGAGCATGCAGGACCAGCGCGAGCTCGCCCGGCGGACCGCCGAGAAGATCGACCAGATCGAGTCCGAGATGATTTCCGGCGCCGGGCCGGTCGAGGCAACGGTGCCGATGACGCCGTTGCGTGCCGCGTCGTTCGGCGCGCCGGTGCCCTCGAGGAACGCGTCGACTGCGCCGCACGCGCTGCCGCAGTCCGGGCCGGCGCCGACGGGCAAGGCCAACGGTTCGGCCGCCCGTTCGCCCGAATCGGTTCTGCCGCCGCTCGAATTCAGTACCTCGGTCTTGCTCGGCGACACCGCCGCGGGGTTCGGGGGGATCCAGGTCACGGCGTCCGCGCTCGCCCCCGAACTCGAGGAAGCGGCGATCCTGTACGCGAACGCCCAGTCGCAGGCGGCAGGCGCGACCCTGAGGGCCGCGATCGACCGCGGCCAGCTCGGGGCGCACGCCCGCCAAGCCTGGCTCATGTTCTTCGACGTGCTTCGCGAGATGGGCGCCAGGGCCGAGTTCGATTCGTTGGCGCTCGAGTACGCGGCCCGCTTCGAGCAGTCGCCTCCTCCCTGGCCGGAAAGGACTGCCGAACCGCAGCCGCGGGCGGACCGGGGTGGCGCGCCGACCATCGTCCGGTTCGCGGTACGGCTCGACGGCGCGGCGACGCGCCAGGTCGAGCAGGCGAGACGCGCGGCCTCGGCGAAGCGTCCGGTCACCATCGATTTCACCGCGATCACGGAGTTTGATCCGGACGGTGCGGTGCTGGCGTGCTCGCTGCTTGAGAGTTTCGCGAGCGGGGGCGCCGAACTCGTCGTGCTCGGCGCGGCGCAGCTCTTCGAGGTGGCGCGGGCGGCGGTCGAGCCCGGGCGACGGGACGCCTCCGACAGCGGGTGGAAACTGGCGCTGGCCGCGTTGCGGCTGCTCGGCGACCAGCAGGCCTTCGACGATCTGTCGATCGAGTACTGCGTGACCTACGAGGTGTCGCCGCCGTCATGGGAGCCCATGCCCGCGAACGTGCGCGGCGGAGCCGACAGCGCGCCCCGACGCGAGCCGCGCCCCGCAACTCACGACCGGGACACGTCGACGGTCGAAGGCGGCGCGTTCGTGCTGCACGGCGAGATCGCCGGCCGGATCGCGAACGAACTCGCCGCCCTGCGCGACTATGCGGAGACGCGCAGTGAAGTCATCGTCGACTGCCGCGGTCTGCGCCGGCTGGACTTCGTGGCGGCGGGAGAGCTGCTCAACGAAGTGGTCGTGCTGGCGAGCCAGTCGAAGTCCGTGCTGTTCGCCGAACCGATGCCGATCGTCGAAGCCCTGCTGATGGTCATGGGAATCCACGAAGTCGTCGAGATCCGCCGGCGTAAGATCTAGGCTCCTCTTTCGACCCGACGCGCACGCCGGCGCATTCGCGCGGCCGTGTACGATTCGTCCCCATGGAGCAATTTCACGGAACCACCATCGTCTCGGTGCGCCGGGGCGCACAGGTCGCTCTCGGCGGCGACGGCCAGGTCACGCTCGGCAACGTCGTGATCAAGCAGGGCGCGCGCAAGGTGCGCAGGCTCTACCAGGACCGCGTGATCGCCGGCTTCGCCGGCGGTACGGCCGACGCGTTCACGCTGTTCGAGCGCTTCGAGGCGAAGCTCGAGAAGCACTCGGGCAACCTGTTGCGCGCGGCGGTCGAACTCGCCAAGGACTGGCGCACCGACCGCATGCTGCGCCGGCTCGAGGCGATGCTGGCGGTCGCAGACCGCGAGCACTCGCTCGTGATCACCGGTAGCGGAGATGTCCTCGAGCCCGAGTACGGGCTGATCGCGATCGGCAGCGGCGGCGCCTACGCGCAGGCGGCGGCGCGTGCGCTGCTCGAGAACACCGAGATCGACGCCGAAACCATCGTGCGCAAGTCGCTCGCGATCGCCGGCGACATCTGCATCTACACGAACCAGCACCACAGCGTCGAGACGCTCGGCTGACGCGCGCGTCGGCCGGCGGCGTCTCGCTGCCAGAAAGGCCATCATGACCCAGATGACCCCCGAGGAAATCGTCTCGGAGCTCGACAAGAACATCATCGGCCAGACCCGCGCCAAGCGCGCGGTTGCGGTCGCACTGCGCAGTCGCTGGCGCCGGCTCCAGGTGGCCGATCCGCTGCGCCACGAGATCACACCGAAGAACATCCTGATGATCGGCCCCACCGGGGTGGGCAAGACCGAAATCGCGCGCCGCCTGGCGCGACTGGCGAATGCGCCGTTCATCAAGATCGAGGCGACCAAGTTCACCGAGGTGGGCTACGTCGGCCGCGACGTCGACACGATCATCCGCGACCTCGCCGAGGCCGCGGTCAAGCAGACCCGCGAGCAGGCGATGCGCAAGGTCGGGCAGCGCGCGCTCGACGCGGCGGAAGACCGCGTGCTCGACGTGCTGCTGCCGCCAGCGCGCTCGGCCTCGCAGGGCGGTGGCTTCGGTTTCGGTGCGGGCGCCGGTTCGCAGGCGGATGGGGCGGGGACCGGGACTGCGCGAGACGATGGCGCGGAATCCTCGACGCGGCAGAAGTTCCGCAAGCGCCTGCGCGAAGGCGAACTCGACGACAAGGAGATCGAAATCGATCTCGCGCAGCCGATGCCCACGCTCGAACTCGCGGGCCCGGCGGGCATGGAGGAGATGACGCAGCAGCTGCAGGCGATGTTCTCCGGCATGCAGGGGCGTCGCCGTACGCGCAAGCTGAAGATCCGCGAGGCGATGAAGCTGCTCGCCGACGAGGAAGCCGGCAAGCTCGTCAACGAGGAGGAGATCAAGGCGCAGGCGGTCGAGGCGGTGGAACAGTCGGGCATCGTCTTCCTGGACGAGATCGACAAAGTCGCCAGCCGATCGGAAATGCAGGGCGCCGACGTCTCGCGCCAGGGCGTGCAGCGCGACCTGCTGCCGCTGATCGAAGGCTCGGCGGTCAATACGCGTTACGGCGTGATCCGCACGGACCACATCCTGTTCATCGCGTCGGGCGCGTTCCATCTGTCCAAGCCCTCGGACCTGATCCCGGAGCTGCAGGGGCGCCTGCCGATCCGGGTCGAAATGGACTCGCTGACCGCGGCGGACTTCGTGCGCATCCTCACCGAGACCGACTCGAGCCTGTGCAAGCAGTACCAGGCGCTGCTGGCCACCGAGGGTGTGATGCTGGAGTTCGCGCCCGACGGCGTCGAGCGCCTCGCCGACATCGCGTTCTCGGTCAACGAGAAGACGGAGAACATCGGCGCGCGACGCCTGTACACCGTCATGGAGAAGCTGCTCGAGGAAGTCTCGTTCACGGCGGGCCGCCACGCGGGCAGCACGCTGCGCGTCGACGCGGCTTTCGTCGACGAACGGCTCGCCGACGTCGCCCAGCGCGAGGATCTGGCGCGCTACATCCTGTAGGCCCCGATCAGGAAAACTCCGGTTCCGCCACGTCCTCGGCCACCGACAGCGTCGCGAGCACGCCGATCAGGAACGCCAGCTCCGCGATCACCTGGACCGCGCCGAGCACCGCGTTCATTGTGCGCCGACGCGCCGGCGTGTCTGCTTCGGCAAGAGCATCCTGCGGGCCCGGCTCGTTGCCTGGCGATGGCGTGCGGGAATCCGGTGCGCAGGTCGCCCCTGCCGCCGCCGCGACCGAAGCGCCGAGGTGCTTGCGGGTCTGGCGCCGCACCAGCGCGGCGCAGACCAGCGCCAGCGCGGCTGCGGTGACGAAGATCGCAGGGTCCTGCGTCCAGACCGCGGAGGCGACCAGCGGCGCCGCGGCGAGCGCGAGCGCGATCACCGTGTCGCCGGCCGTGGGCTTCATCGTGCCGATCGCGGACGCCACCAGCACCGCGCAGCCGCGCGACCAGGCCGCCGCGCAGACCAGCACCAGCGCGATCCAGCTCGGATCGATCGACGAAAGCGTTTCGAGCCGTGCGAGCAGCGTCAGTGCGATTGCGATGACGGCCGGCAGCCCCGGGCTCGCTGCACCGCCACCGCCACCGGCACTCGCCGATGCCATGGCGCCCGCACTCGCGGACCGGAACTCGGCAGCGTCCAGCCATGCGCCCAGACCACGTTCGTGGACCGCACCCCCGAGCAGCAGCGCAGCCAGCATCGCGCCCAGCACCGCCACCGCGTGCGGCAGCCAGAGTGCGAAGCACGCATAGACGATCGCCGCGGGAACCGCGACGGCGACACCGGCGAGCGGCAGGTAGCGCAGCGCCCGCGTGGGCGACAGGCTCTCGCCACCGACCCGGTCCGCCATGCGCGCGGGCAACGGAATTCGCGCGTACACGCGCAGCGCGACCAGCAGCAGGCGCAGTTGCAGCGTCAGCATGCGGATTCCGACCCGTTCGATGCGGCGAGCTCGGTGAGGCAACGCTCGCACAGGCAGCGCGGGGGCAGGCCGGGCGGTAGCTTGTCCAGCGCGGGGAGCGACGCGCACCAGCAGTTGCCGGTGTCGATGCCGCACTCGAAGCGTGCGCCGCAACGCGCGCACTGCTCGGCACGCGTTGCGCCCGGCCGGGGCTCGCGAGCGTCTGAACGGGGCATCGGGAACTCGGTGGAGGGTGTCGTAGAATTGCGCCCATCTTAGCCGACCCTCAGCCGACCGGACCCAGACGATGAACGAGCGCGCCGAAACCGTTTCACGCAAGGCCGAGATCCTCTCCGAGGCGATGCCGTATATCCGGCGCTTCCACGGCAAGACGATCGTCATCAAGTACGGCGGCAACGCGATGACCGAGGAGACGCTCAAGCAGAGCTTCGCGCGCGACGTCGTGCTGCTCAAGCTGGTCGGCATGAACCCGGTGATCGTGCACGGCGGGGGTCCGCAGATCGAGACTCTGCTCGCGCGCATCGGCAAGAAGGGCGAGTTCGTCCAGGGCATGCGCGTCACCGACGAGGAGACGATGTCCGTCGTCGAAATGGTGCTCGCGGGCCAGGTCAACAAGGAGATCGTCGAGCTGATCAACCACGCGGGCGGCAAGGCGGTGGGCCTGACCGGACAGGACGGCGGGCTGATCCGCGCGCGCAAGATGCTGATCGCGAACAAGGAAAAGCCCGGCGAAACCATCGATATCGGCCAGGTCGGCGAGATCGCGGCGATCGACCCCAGCGTGATCCAGACGCTGACCGCGAGCGGGTTCATCCCGGTGATCGCCCCGATCGGCTCGGGCGAGGCCGGCGAGACCTACAACATCAACGCCGACCTGGTGGCCGGCAAGGTCGCCGAGGTGCTCAAGGCCGAGAAGCTGGTGCTGCTGACGAACACGCCCGGCGTGCTCGACAAGGGCGGAACGCTGCTGACCGGACTGAGCGCGCGCGAGATCGACGAGCTTTTCGCCGACGGCACGATCTCCGGCGGCATGCTGCCCAAGATCTCGTCGGCGCTCGATGCCGCCAAGGGCGGCGTGAACTCGGTGCACATCATCGACGGCCGCGTCGCGCACTGCCTGCTGCTGGAGATCATGACCGACTCCGGCGTGGGCACGATGATCCGCAGCCGTTGACCACGCGCACGCCGACGCGCAGGCGCACCCGCTCGGTCGCGCCGAGACTCGCGCGGATGCGAATTGCCGACGCCCAGGCGCCGGAGCGACCGTGACTTCCGCCGACGCCCAGGCGCCGGGGCGACCGTGACTTCCCCGGTCTGGTTGCTCGACCTCGACAACACGCTGCACGACGCGGGCCGGCACGTCTTTCCGCGCATCAACCGCGCGATGACGGACTACCTGGCGCGCACGCTCGGCCTGGCCGAGGCGGATGCGAGCGCGTTGCGCGTTCACTACTGGCATCGCTACGGCGCCACGCTGCTGGGCATGATCCGGCACCACGGTGTCGACCCCCACGAGTTCCTGCGCGAGGCGCACCCGTTCCCCGACCTGCACGACATCGTCGCGCGCGACCACGGACTGCGCGACGCGCTGCGCCGGTTGCCCGGCCGCAAGATCGTCGTCACCAACGCGCCTGCCGCGTACGCGAGCGGCGTCGTGCGCTGGCTCGGCATCGGGGCGCAGATCGACGGCCTGATCGCCATCGAGTCGATGCGTTTTGCCGGGCGCTTCCTGCCGAAGCCCTCGCGCAGCATGCTCGCCAAGCTGGTCGCCCGCCTTCGGGTGTCGCCCAGGCGCTGTGTGCTGGTAGAGGATTCGCCGCAGAACCTGCGTGCGGCACGCGCGTGCCGGGTGCGCACCGTCCTGATCACCGGCATCGGCGACCGTCCGCACGGTGCGCACCACCGGCCGCGCGCCGGCAGCGGGCGCCGCATAGACCTTCAAGTACAATCCGCATGGGACTTGCCCCGCATCGTCCACAAGATAAGATGAACGAGGAGACCGCGTCCGCGCCCAGGCCCGCAAGGCCGAAGCCCGGCGAGCGACGCCTGCAGATCCTGCAGACGCTCGCAACCATGCTCCAGGAGCCGCAGGGCGATCGGGTGACCACCGCCGCCCTCGCGGGGCGTTTGCAGGTTTCCGAGGCCGCGCTGTATCGCCATTTCGCGAGCAAGGCGCAGATGTTCGAGGGCCTGATCGAGTTCATCGAATCCACCGTGTTCGGCCTGATCAACCAGATCTCGTCGCAGGACGAGGACGGCCTGCGCCAGCTTCGCGCGACGATCACGATGCTGCTCGGCTTCGCCGAGAAGAACCCGGGAATGACGCGCGTGCTGATCGGCGACGCGCTGGTGACCGAGGACGACCGCCTGCAGAGCCGGATCAACCAGCTGATCGACCGCATCGAGGCGTCGCTCAAGCAGAGCTTTCGCGTCGCGATCGCGCAGGGCCGACTGTCGCAGGACACCGATACGGCGGCGCGCGCGGGCATCGTGCTGTCCTTCATCCTCGGGCGCTGGCTGCGCTATGCCAAGAGCGGCTTCAAGCGCTCGCCCACCGAACTGCTCGAGCAGCAGATCGGGCCGCTGATCGTCTGAGCCGGCGGTGTGCCGGTGCCGGTGCCGGTGCCGGTGCCGGTGCCAGGCCGCGCGGCGCGACTCATGATTCCGGAATCGCCGGTCGCCCCCGATTGCTTATGATCGGAGGTTCGAGTCCGTCCTTTCCACGCCCTGGTCAGCATCCATGAACACCTCCGACATCGTCGCGCTCGACGCGATCCCGCTCTCCGACGCCATCCGCAAGCGTGAGGTCTCTTGCCGCGAGGTGATGCGCGCGTACCTTGACCGCATCGATCGGCTCAACCCCACCTACAACGCGATCGTCTCGCTGCAGCCGCGTGAACAACTGCTGGCGCAGGCCGACGAACGCGACGCGCAGCTCGCCCGCGGCCAGTGGCTCGGATGGATGCACGGAATGCCGCAGGCGATCAAGGACGGCGCGTTCGCCAAGGGCATCCCGTCGACGTACGGCTCGCCGCTGCTGAAGGACTTCATTCCTGCCGAGGACTCGCTGATCGTCGAGCGCGTCAAGCGCGCCGGTGCGATCGTGATCGGAAAGACGAACATGCCGGAGTTCGGTTTCGGTTCGCACACCTACAACCCGGTTTTCGGTGCCACGCGCAACGCATTCGACGAGTCGGTGTCGGCGGGCGGGTCGAGTGGTGGCGCCGCGGTGGCTCTGGCGCTGCGCATGCTTCCGGTGGCAGACGGAAGCGACGTCGGCGGCTCGCTGCGCAATCCGGCCGCGTTCAACGGTGTGCTCGGTTTCCGGCCGACCACCGGCGTTGTGCCCAACTACCCGTCGGTCGACGTGTTCGCCCACGAGCTGTTCACGGCGGGCCCGATGGCGCGGACGGTCGGGGACCTCGCGATGCTGTTGTCGACGCAGGCGGGGCCCGATTCACGCACCCCGCTCGCGCACGATTCCGACCCGGCGGTGTTCGCGCAGCCGCTGGCCGCGCTCGCGCGCGACCAGCGAATCGGCTGGCTCGGCGATCTCGAGCGCTACCTGCCAATGGAACAGGGCATCCTCGACCTATGCCGGGAAGGGCTTCGCGCGCTGCAGAACGTGGGCTGCGCGGTGGACGAGGCGCGTCTGGGTTTCGAGCCGGAACGGCTTTGGCGCTGCTTCCTGACGCTGCGCAGCGCGACGATCTCGGGCAGTCGCGGACACTTCTACGCCGACCCCGAGAAGCGCAAGCTGATCAAGCCCGAGGCGATCTGGGAGATCGAGAGCGGGCTCGGGCTCACCGCGCTGGACGTCTACAAGGCCTCGGTCGAGCGCACCGCCTGGTACCAGCACGTGCTCACGCTGTTCGAGCGCTACGACTTCCTCGCGCTACCCACCGCGCAGGTCTTTCCGTTCGACGTGAACCTCCACTGGCCGAAGACGGTTGCCGGGCGCACGATGGACACCTACCACCGCTGGATGGAGGTCGTGATCGGCCCCACGCTGGCGGGCCTTCCCGCGATCAGCGTGCCGGTGGGCTTCTCCGCGGCGGGCCTGCCGATGGGCATGCAACTGATCGGGCGGCCGCGCGGCGACCTCGAGGTGCTGCAGCTGGCGCACGCCTACGAGCAGGCGACCGACTGGGCGCGCAGGGTGCCGCCGGGCTGCTGAGGCATCAGCGGGCGGCGTCGCCGCACACCGCACAGTGGGGGTCCTTCGGCAGTAAGATCGTCTGCAGCTCCATGCTGCGGGCGTCGATCAGAATCAGCTGCCCGACCATCGGTTTGCCGAACCCGCCGGCGAGCTTGAGCGCCTCGGCCGCCTGCATCGTGCCGACGATGCCGGTGAGCGGCGCGAACACGCCCATCACCGCGCAGCGGACGTCCTCGATCTCCTGGCCCTCGGGAAACAGGCAGTGGTAGCAGGGCGACTCGGCGCGGCGCGGATCGAACACCGCGAGCTGCCCGTCGAAGCGGATCGCCGCGCCCGAGACCAGCGGAACGCCGGCCTTCACGCACGCGCGATTCACCGCGTGGCGGGTCGCGAAGTTGTCGCTGCAGTCGAGCACCACGGTGCTGCGCGCGACCGCGTCCTCGAGCGCGCCATCGGCCAGTCGTTCGCCCAGTGCGACCACTTCGACCTCGTGATTGATCTCGGCGAGCGTCCTGCGGCCCGATTCGACCTTGGTCATGCCCACCGTCGCTTCCCTGTGCAGGATCTGCCGCTGCAGATTGGTCAGATCGACCGTGTCACCGTCGGCGAGCAGGAGCCGGCCGATACCGGCCGAAGCGAGGTAGAGCGCAGCCGGCGAACCGAGGCCGCCGGCTCCGACCACCAGTGCGGTGCTTGCGAGAAGGCGCTCCTGGCCGTCGACGCCGATCTCGTCGAGGAGGATGTGCCGGCTGTAACGCAGCAGTTGGCGGTCGTCCATGTCGCTCACCGGTCGGGGCGCGCCTGCGGGCCCGGAAATCGAAAGGGCCGGCATGCGCCGGCCCTTTCATCGTATATCACGCGTCTCGCCGGGACCCCGAAGGGGCCACGGCGTGCGTTCACTTGGACTTGCCGTTGCCCTCGGGCTTGCCGCCCGCCGCCTCGGCCTTGCCGCCGGCCGCCTCCGGCTTCGTCAATTCGTCCTTGGCCTTGGCGATCATCACCGGCTTGCCCTTCAGGTGGTTCATCGCCTGCTGGAGCTGGTAATCGTCGGCTGAGCCGTACTCGATCGGCTTGTGGTCCTTCAGCTTCTCGTTGGCCGCGTCGATGGCGTCGGGCTTCGGCACGACCGGCTTTTCCTCGGCGCTTTTCGGATTGGACAGGTGGCGGGAAAGGTCCGCCTCGCGCAACCTGAACTGGCTGAGATCGCCCTCGGGGGTCTCCTCGACCAGGTAGTCGGGCGTGATGCCCTTCGCCTGGATCGAGCGCCCGTTGGGCGTGTAGTAGCGCGCGGTCGTCAACTTGATTGCCGTGTTGTTGGTCAGCGGCAGGATCGACTGCACCGAGCCCTTGCCGAATGTCTGGGTGCCGAGGATCACCGCACGCTTGTGGTCCTGCAGCGCGCCGGCAACGATCTCGGACGCCGACGCCGACCCGCCGTTGACCAGCACGACCATCGGCACCGTCTTCACTGCCGCCGGCAATTTCTGCAGGATGTCGTCGCGCATGCCGCGCAGGTAATCCTCCGGACTGGCCAGGTACTTGCGTTTGGCGTCCTCGGTCCGGCCGTCGGTGCTGGTCACCAGCGACATGGGCGGCAGGAAGGCGGCCGATACGCCGACCGCACCATGCAGCAGGCCTCCCGGGTCGTTGCGCAGGTCGAGCACCAGGCCCTTCAGGGCGCCTTGCTTGTACAGCGCGTCGATGTGCTTGATCAGGTTCTCGACGGTGTGCTCCTGGAACTGGGTGACCCGAACCCAGCCGTAACCGGGCTCGATGAGCTTGGACTTCACCGACTGGACGCGGATCACGTCACGGATGATGGGGATGATCACCGGCCGCGGCTCGCCCTTGCGGGAGACCGTGAGCGTCACCTGGGTCTTGGGCTTGCCGCGCATCAGCTTGACCGCGTCGCCCAGCGGCATGCCCTTGGTGGGCTTTTCGTCGATCTTGACGATCAGGTCGCCCGCCTTGACGCCGGCCCGCGCCGCCGGCGTGTCCTCGATGGGCGACACCACCTTGACGAAGCCGTCCTCGACGCCGACCTCGATGCCGAGCCCGCCGAACTCGCCCTGCGTGCCGACCTGCAGTTCCTTGAACGCGTCGGCGTCCAGGTAGGCCGAATGCGGGTCCAGGCCGGAAAGCATCCCGCTGATCGCCTCGGTGATCAGCTTCTTGTCCTCGACGGGCTCGACGTAGTTGGCCTTGATCGCGCCGAATACATCGGAGAACTGCCTCAGTTCCTCGAGCGGCAGCGGCAGACGCGCATCGCGTTGCGCCACCGCGGTGATACCGAGGCTGATCAGGATCCCGGCGATGGCGCCGATGCTGATCAAACCGATGTGCTTGAGCCTGCCGTTCATACCGGTGCTTCCATGGAGTTGCTGCATTAGTCGCGGGTGCACGAGAACCTTGCACCCGACACGGGTTCAATCGCGCCAGTATAAACCTCGCCGAGGCCCCGGCCGGCACCGGAATTGGCCTGCCCGCAGGTGGCCCACGCCGCCGGTCGGCCGGGTGCCAACCTACGCCTTGGGCCGCTTGCCCTGCGCCGCGACGGCGGCCATCGCGGCCTCGATCTCGGCCTGATCGCCGAGGTAGTAGTGCCGGATCGGCCGCAGCTCTGTGTCGAGCTCGTAGACCAGCGGTCTGGCGGTCGGGATGTTCAGGTGCACGATCTCGTCGTCGCCGACGCCATCAAGGTACTTGACCAGCGCGCGAAGCGAATTGCCGTGGGCGGCGACCAGCACGCGCTTGCCGCTGCGCACTGCGGGAGCGATCGCCGCGTTCCAGTAAGGCAGCACCCTGGCGACCGTGTCCTTCAGGCACTCGGTGCGCGGAATCTCCCCGCGCGGGACGTCGGCGTAACGCGGGTCGCTGTCGGACTCGCGCGGATCGCCCGGAGGCAGCGGGTCCGGGGCGGTCGCGTAGGCCCGCCGCCAGATCAGTACCTGCTCCTCGCCGAAGCGGGCGGCGGTCTCCGCCTTGTTCAGGCCCTGGAGCGCGCCGTAGTGCCGCTCGTTCAGTCGCCACGAGTGGACGATCGGCAGCCACATCCGGTCCATTTCGTCGAGGGCGGTCCACAGCGTGCGGATCGCCCGCTTGAGCACCGAGGTGTAGGCGACGTCGAAGTCGAAGCCCTCCGACTTCAGCAGCGCGCCGGCCCGGCGAGCTTCGGCGAGCCCGTTGGCGGTCAGGTCGACGTCGGTCCAGCCGGTGAAGCGGTTGTCGAGGTTCCACTGGCTTTCGCCGTGGCGGAGCAGCACGATCTTGTGGGTCATGGCGTCATCTGAAGGTCGAGGCGTCCATATTCTATAATCCGCTGTTCACCTCATTGAAGACGCCGTGAAGTTCCTACTAGATAATATTCTGCTCATC
>JAHEDO010000255.1 GCA_024641185.1 Burkholderiaceae bacterium
CCCGACCGCAGCGATTGCTGGGCGAGCTCCCGGTGCCTGGCGATGGCCCGGTCGAGCTCGGCGTCCCGCGGCGCATTCCGCGCGACGGGCACTGGCGCCGGCGCTGGCGGAACCTCCGCGCACGCCACCAGCAGGGCGGCGCCGACCCACAGCAGGCCGCCCGTTATGCCACGGCCGAGGCTCATCGTGCCGACGTCCGGTCGAACGTCGCCAGCTTCGCCTCAAAGCCGTTCAAATCATCGGTGCCGAAGATCATCGTGCGCCGCAGCATGTAGGGCGCGGCGAAGAAGCCGTTGCCGCCGGCCGTGACGGTGAATCCGAGGCGCACGCCCTGGCGGGCGAGGAGATCGGCGACGAGCTCGTTCATGTCGCCGTACGGGTAGGCATAGCTGAAGCTCGCCAGCGCCAGGTGCTTGCGAATGGTGTCGACCGGGGCTTCGACTTCGCGCCCGATGCGCGCCGCGTACTTGGCATCCGACTCGCCCGGGAGCCGGACCGTGAGGTTGGCGTGCGTCTTCGAGTGCGGCTGAATCTCGATCAGGCCGGATCCGATCATTTCCTCCATCTGCTTCCAGGTCAGCGCGTCGCCGGCACCGGCGAAGTCGCTGTAGAGGTATACCGTCGCGGGGAAGCCGTGCTTCTTGAGCACCGGATACGCGACTTCGTAGGTCGAACGGTAGCCATCGTCGATGGTGATGACGACGCTCTTCTTCGGCAGCGGCTCGCGGCCTTCGAGGAAACGTGCGAGCTGCGCCACCGAGACGACGTGGTAGCCGTTCTGCGCGAGGTAAGCCATCTGCGCCTCGAACGCTGAAGGGGTCATCGTCATCGCGCTCTTCCTGGCGCCGAAGCGGTGGTAGCACAGGATCGGGATCGTCTGGTAGCCGTCCCGGTAGACGCCGATCGCGTTGCGCGGGCGCAGCGGGACGACGAGGTCCTGGCCGGCGTGCACCCGGTCGACGCCGTTGAAGTCGGCGATCCACCACCCCTTTTCCCGGTCGCCGAGGTAGCGTTCGGCGAGTGATGCGAAATCGTCGCCGCGCTGCGCCACCACGATCGCGAAGTCCTGGTCGCGCCCGAGGACCGGCGACGTGCGGACCGCTGGCGCGGGTTCCGGTTCCGGCGGACGCGGCGGCGGCGCCGCGCACCCCTGCACGATCAACGCGACGACCAGCAGCCCCAGGACGAGCTGCCAGTCGACGCGTTCACGGCGCGGCCGGCGGGGCAGGCGGTTCATGGCGTTCTTCCATTGCGGCGGCGGTCCGGTCGAATGCGGCGTAGAGCTCGCCGAACTCGTCGCTGCGGGATTCGGCGATGCGGTAGTCGTAGCGGCCCTTCGCCAGCTCGTCGAGCGAATTGCGGAGCACGCGGATGGGGGCCTGCAGGCGCCGGGCGAGCAGATAGCTGCCGACGGCACCGGCCGCGGTGGTGACCAGCGTGAGAATGCCCAGCAGCACGAGGACGAGGTTGGCGACCGCGTTCAGCGGCGCCTGGTAGATGCCGAGGTGAACCTGCCCGATCTCCTTGCCCTGGAACAGGATCGGCGCACCGAAGTCGAGCACATCGCGGCCGTCCTGCAGCCGATAGGCCTGCACCGCGACGCCCGGATCGCTCGACGACAGCGGCGACGCGTCGGGCAGCGCGAACTTCTGGTTGAGGCGCGCACCTTCGTTTGCGCCACGGATCGCACCCTTGTCGTCGAGGACGACGATGTAGTTGAACTCCTGCCGGCCCAGCGTCTCCTGGATGAAGACGTCGATCGCGGCCCAGTCCTCGGACAGCAGCGGCACCGCGTTCTGCGTCGCCATGAACTTCGCCAGCGATCCACCGTAGCCCTTGACCTGCTCCATCATCGCCGCGTATTGCTTCTGGTAGAGAAACGTCGCGGTGATGGTCATCGTCGTCGCCACCAGCACCGCCATCATCACCGCCCAGCGGACGCCCAGCGGAATGCGGCGGCCCTTTCCCTTCGCCTCCTCCTCTTCGGCGAGCTCCCTGGCGACGCCGATCAGCGCAGCGGCGAACTCGTCGCCGGTCTGGAACCGCTTTTCCGGCTGCTTCTTCAGCGCGCGATCGACGATGCGGCGCAGGGCGAGCGGAACGTCGGGGCGCAGCTTGTCGAGCGACGGCGGCTCGGTCTTGGTGATCTTGTAGGCGACGCTGATCAAGGTCTCGCCGTCGAACGGCAGATGTCCGGTCAGCAGCTGGTAGAGGACAACGCCCGCGGAAAAGAGGTCGGAGCGCGAGTCGACCTTCTCGCCCAGCACCTGTTCCGGCGACATGTAGTTCGGCGTGCCCAGCACGTTGCCGACCTGCGTCGCCTGCGTCGCCTCGCTGTTGTCGATGCGACAGATGCCGAAATCGGCGACCTTGATCGTGGTCGTGTCGCGGATCATCATGATGTTGCCGGGCTTGACGTCGCGGTGGACGATGCCTTTCTTGTGCGCGTAGTCGAGCGCCTTCACCAGCTGGATCCCGATCTCGATGACGGTCCTGACCGGCAGCGGCTTCTGGCCCTGGGTGAGGTCGCCGAGCGTCGGGCCCTCGATCAGCTCCATCGCGATGTACGGATGGCCGCCTTCGTCGCCGACGTCGAACACCGTGACGATGTTCGGATGCGACAGCACGCCGGCGCCCTTGGCCTCGCGCAGGAAGCGGGTGTGGTATTCCGAGTCGCCGCGCAGCTGCGATTTCAGGAACTTGATCGCGAGCTCGCGATCGATGTCCGGGTCGTAGGCCTTGAACACCTTGGCCATCGCCCCTTCGCCGATCAGCTCGCGCACCTGATATCGGCCTACCTTTTCCATCTGCCGGGCTCCCTTGTGAGATTGACGGCGAGCCGGGTCCGTCGACCCCCTCGCGCGGTCGCGCGGGTTGCCCGGCAGCCAAACCCGGGGGGTGCCCGGTGAGACGATGCCTGTCGGACCCCGCTCGACCGGCGGAGTATGCCAGAAAGCCCCGCGGCACCCAAAGCAGTGTCGGGTGCGGCGCCCGTGCGCGGCGCATGAAAAAGCCCCGGCAGGCGGCCGGGGCTCGCGCGGCGGGATGGCTGCCGCTACTTCACTTCCAGCTTCTTCCCGGGCGGCGTGGACTTGGTCACGAGTTTCAGCTCGAGCACACCCTTGTCGTAGTTGGCGACGCATTGCGGCTCGTCGAGTTCGGCGGGCAGCGTGAAGCTGCGATAGACGTTGCCGAAATAGCGCTCGCTCCGCAGCAGGCGGTCACCTTCCTTCTTCTCGCTTTCGCGCTTCACCTCCGCGGTGACGGTGACCTGGTTGCCTTCGATCGAAACGTCGATGTCCTCCTTCCTGACACCGGGCATTTCGGCGTGGACGAGATAACCGTCCTTGGTTTCGGTGACGTCCATCTTGATCATCACCGGTGCCGGGGCGTTCTCCCAGCGCACGGGTTTGAAGAAGCCGCGGAACAGCTCGTCGACACCCGTGTCGGCCATTGGATCGTAGGGAATGAGGCTTCTCATGGTCAGCTCCTTCGGACTATGTTGCTCGCGGTCCGGCCCGAAGATCCCGGCGGGATCCGTGGGGCCTCCCGCAGTTTCATTTTGGCCTTTTTGACCCCCGGTTCAAGTCTCGGGGGCCCCGGTGGATGGCGCGGATTTGACGGGGATCAAACCGGCGCGCGAAATCGCCGGCCGGCAATTCCCGGACGGGGGATCGATGCGCGCAGGGCACCGCGATCGGCCGGTTGCGCCCCCCGGGTGGATCGCCGACAATCTGCAACCGAGCGGCAATTCTCCTTCGTCACCATGACCGGAAATCCTGCGGCGAGCGCGGGTCCCTGCGTCTTCCACCACGCGCACCTGTTCGCCTCCGACCTCGACGCGTCGCTCGCCTTCTATCGACGCTGGTTCGGTGCGGAGATCGCCTGGGACGGCATCTTCGCCGGCGTGCGCAACGTCTTCGTCCGGATCGGCGGCGGGCGCCTTCATTTCTACGACCAGCCCCCGCGCGGGAGGGGAATCAACGCGGTCCATCATCTCGGTGTGCGCGTGCGCGGGCTGGAGGCGCTGATCACCCGCATGCGCGACGCCGGGGTCGCGCTGCGCAGCGACCTCCGCCGCCACCCCGAAGGCTGCTACCTGATGCTCGAGGCACCGGACGGTGTGCTGCTCGAGCTGTTCGAACCGGATCCCGCCGGGTTGCCCGACGCGGCGGCGCAGTATTTCTCGGACTGAACGCCCCCGCGCGCGTTCCTCCGCACCGATCCGATGCCGACCCTGCGCCGACGCCTCCTGCTCGGGCCGCTGCTGCTGATGCTCGCCGCCGCCTTCGGCTGTGGCGGCAACCAGACCCGCGAATACGCGCGCGAACTGGGACCCC
>JAHEDO010000044.1 GCA_024641185.1 Burkholderiaceae bacterium
GGTCGTATCCGTCGCGCCCGAACCCGGACCGGAATTCGCCGGAGTCGCCGGAGTCGCCGGAGTCGCCGGAGTCGCCGGAGTCGCCGGAGTCGCCGGAGTCGCCGGAGTCGCCGGAGTCGCTGAAGGCGCCGGAGCGGCGGTCGGCTTCGCCGAGGGCGCGCGCACCAGTTTCGCCCAGTCCACGCGGTTGCTCGCGTCGATGGACGCGGAGATGGTGCCCTTGCGCACGCCAAAACTGCGCGCGGAGAACTCGTGCGCGGCGAGATCGGCGCGCCCACCTTCGAGCGCAATCGAATCGACCGCGAACGACGGGTTGCTCGCACCCGGTGCGCTCAGTTCGAGCCCTGTCACCTTGACGTCGAGACCGTCCGCGCTCGCCGCCAACGCTCCGTCGTGGCCGGCCGCGACATCGAAATCGAGCGCGACGTCGATCCGTCCTTTCGCAACATCCGTGTTCAGACGCCGCGAAAGCGCTCTCGCCAGCGTCGCCACCTGAATGCCGGACAGGCTCAGATGCCCTTGTGCAGCGATCGGACTCAGGCCGATCTCGCCGGTCGACTCGAAACCCTCGTCCTGCGCAGTGTGCCCGGAGATCCGGTATCGACCGCGCTCGCCCGGCAGGCTCGTCAACCGCTCGATCTCGATCGACAAGGGGTCGATCCGGATCACGGCGGGCTCGGCGAGAAACCGGTCCCGGTATTCGATGCGCGCATCGGACACGGCGATCTGGTGCACGATCAGGCGAGGCGTGCCCGCGTCCTCCTTCGGCTCGGGGCTGCGCAGCCGATCGACGAGATCCTGGAAATTGTCCCGCCCGTCGGCATCCAGCTCGAGCTCGACCACCGGCTGCTCGAGCCTGATCTGCGAGAACGTCCATGCGCGATCGATCAGGCTGCGCAGTTCCAGGTCGACGAGCAGGTGGCCGAAGGCCAGCATCGGACGGCCCTGCGCGTCGGAAAGCGCAACCTTGTCCGCCTGCAGCTTGAACAGCAGCGGATTGAATCGGATGTCGCCGATGGCGATCCGGTGGCCAAGCTTGTCGGAAACCTGCTTCTCGATCTGCCAGCCGAGAATCGCGGGAAGCGCGAGAAAGCCCAGCAGCAGATAGCCCGCCGCAGCGCAGACGATCGCGATTGTCCAACGGCTGCGCAGCAATTTTCTCGGGCTGATCTTCATGGTTCGGGCGATGGCACTGGGCGTCGTATAGTCGTGATCTTGTCCCCCGATTCTACGCAAACAGGGCCCTGCCCCTTCGAATGAACGAGTCCGACGCAAGAGACGCGCTGCTGGTCAAGGCCTACGAGGCGACGCCGTCCGAACGCGCGGACGGCGTGTGGACCGAGGAGGACCGTGAATGGGCGAGCCGGGCCGCGCTGGAAGTCGAGGGGGAGCGCGCCGGCGACGACGCGTTCATCGCGCGCCGTGCGCGCCTGGCCGCGGAGCGGATCTGCTCCAGAGACCGCGCCGCCGCGCGGGTGCGGCGGCTGCTCACCTGGCGCGCATGGGTCGGCCGCGCCGCCGCGGTCGCCGCACTGTCGCTCGGCATCCTGGGTGATGCGATCGGCCCCGCACAGCGGATCAACGTGCTCGCGGCGCCCCTGATTGCGGTGATCGTCTGGAATCTTGCGGTCTACGTCGCAATCGCGCTGCGACCGATCCTGCGTCTGCGCGGCCGCGATACGCGGGGGCTCGGGCCGATGACGGCGTGGCTCGCGCGCGCGGCGCACGCCGGCATGACCACCGAGCGCGAGGAGCGCCTCGCACCGGTCCTCGCCGCATTCGCTCGCAGCTGGATGCAATCGAGCGCGCGACTGACTGCGACGCGCGTCGCGCGCGTGCTACACACCTGCGCGGCGCTGCTCGCCGCCGGCACGCTGTGCGGCATGTACGTGCGTGGACTGGTGCTCGAATATCGGGCGGGCTGGGAAAGCACCTTCCTGGACGGCGCCGGCGTGCGCGCGGTCCTGACGGTGCTGCTCGGCCCGGCGTCGGCGATCACCGGGATCACGATCCCAGATGCAGCCGGCCTGGAGGCCATCCGGTTTCCGGGCTCCGAAGGCGAAGTCGCCGGACCGTGGATCCATCTGTACGCGGTCACCACCGCAATGCTCGTGCTGCTGCCGCGAACGCTGCTGGCGCTGGCCCATTGGTTCGACGAGCGCCGGCTTGCGAAGAAATTCCCGTTGCCGGCCGACGATCCGTATTTCCGCTCGCTCGCGCGCGCACACACCGGTGCGAAGGCAACCGTCTGGATCGCGCCCTACAGTTATCACCCGACCGCGCGCGCAGTGCTCGGCCTGAACGAACTGATGACCCGGGTCTTCGGTGCGCACGTCGAGGTCGGGATCGCACCGGCCATCGCCTTCGGCGGCGAGGACGACATTGTCTCGAGTTGGACGCCCCCTGCGGACACCGCGTGCGCCGCGGCGCTGTTCTCGCTGGCGGCAACCCCCGAACCGGAGAACCACGGCGCATTCATCGACGCGCTGGTCAACCGGCTGGCGCGAGGCACGCCACTGGTCGTGCTGGTCGACGAGTCCGCCTTCGTTGCGCGATTCGCGCAATCCAACGGCAGCGACGCGCGACGACGCACCGAGCGGCGGGAGGCGTGGAAGCGAATGCTGGCCGTTCAAGGACTCGAACCGGTGTTCGTCGATCTCGAGGCCCGGACACACGGGGACGCGCAGACCGCGCTGAACGCGGCACTCGAGCGTGCCGCGACGCAACGATGAATCCGATGGCACAGACGATTCAGCTCAGCCTGGTCTCCCACACCAACGTGGGCAAGACGACGCTCGCACGCACGCTGCTCGGGCGCGACATCGGGCACGTGCGCGACGAGCCCCATGTCACCGACACCGTCGACAGCCATGCGATGGTGCGCACCGCGCAGGGTGACGTGTTGCTGCTCTGGGACACGCCGGGCTTCGGCGACAGTGCCCGCCTCGCGAAGCGGCTGGCGCAATCCGAGAACCCGTTCGGCTGGTTCCTCAGCGAAGTCTGGGACCGCTATCGCGACCGCGCGTTCTGGTCGAGCCAGCAGGCGGTGCGCAACGTGCGCGAAAGCGCCGACATCGTGCTCTACCTGGTCAACGCGGCCGAGGATCCCGCCGACGCGGGATACGTGGCTCCCGAGATCCGGATCCTCCAGTGGATCGGCAAACCGGTCGTGGTGCTGCTCAACCAGCTCGGCCGCCCCCGCCCCGCAGCCGAAGAGGCCGCGGACCTTGCTCGCTGGCGCGAACACCTCGCCACCGCGAGCTGCGTGCGCGCGGTGCTCCCGCTGGATGCCTTCGCCCGATGCTGGGTGCAGGAAGGGGTCCTGCTCAGCGAACTCGCGACCACGGTTCCCGCCGACAAGCGCGCTGCGTTCGAGCGGCTGCGTGCCCAGTGGCTAGTGGAGCGCGTCCAGGTGTTCGACGCGTCGGTCGCCGAACTCGCCAGGCGCCTGGCGCGTGCGGCCACCGATCGCGAGCCGGTGACCGACGCCGGGTGGTCCGGCAAGGTCCGCGAACTCGGCGCGGCGCTCGGGATCCGCCGTGACGGCCAGGCGGACCCGAAGGCGGTCGCAATGAGCCGCCTTGCCGAGCGGCTGGACCGCGACATTCGCGCCAGCGCCGACCGCCTGATCGTCCTGCACGGCCTCGGCGGACACGCGGGCGCGGAGATCCTGGAGCGCCTCGCCGAGCACTACGCGGTGCGCGAGCGGCTCAGCGAAGGCAAGGCGGCCACCATCGGCGGCATCGTCAGCGGAGCGCTCGCCGGCCTGAAGGCCGACCTCGCAACCGGCGGACTGACGTTCGGCGCGGGCCTTCTCGCGGGCGGAGTCCTCGGCGCGCTGGGTGCAGCCGGCCTCGCGCGGGGGTACAACATGGTGCGCGGTGCCGGGGTGAGCAGCGTGACGTGGACCGACGAGGTGCTCGAGCGGCTGATGGCTTCCGCGCTGCTGGGTTACCTCGCGGTCGCACACTACGGCCGCGGCCGCGGCGACTGGGCGCCGTCCGAGTACCCGCCGCACTGGCAGTCACTGGTCGCCGAGGTCCTGTCGCAATACGAAGAGGGAATGCGCTCCGTCTGGTCGCACCGCGGCCAGAGTGACGGTGTCGCCGAAATCGAGCAGTCGCTGCGGGAGGTCCTTTCCCAGGCGGCAACGGCAATCCTGGAGCGGCTGTACCCGGGCGCGGCCGGGCGGCTGGCGCCATCCGGGTCGGCCCTGGAATAATCCGGTGAGCTGGCGCGTCTTGACCTATAACAATTCGCTGCGCACCCGGCGGCCCGAACAATGAGCCTGCACATTCCCTTCCTGCCCGCTTACGGCCTCAGGGCACGCCTGGACGAACATCGCCCGTCGATGGTTCGGGTCGCCTTCTCATGGTGCCATGACCGCGCGCTGGCCGAAGACCTGGTGCAGGACGCCCTCGTCAAGGCGCTCGGGCAGGCCGGCAGCCTGCGGGATGCGACCAAGCTGAAGGCCTGGCTGTTCGTGATCCTGGGAAACTGCTTTCGAGACCACCTGCGCAGGCGACGTCCCCACGAGGACATCGACGCGCTCGACGAGGAGGTGCTGTCGGGTGGCCTGCGTCCGGACGACGCGCATGAACAGGCCGAGGTGGTGCGTCGCGTGCGCGCCGCCATCGCATCACTGCCGCTGGGGCAACGACAGACGGTCACCCTGGTCGATCTCGAAGGCTTCGGCTATGCCGAGGTCGCGGGCATCCTCGACATACCGGTCGGGACCGTGATGAGCCGGCTTTCGCGGGGCCGCCAGGCGCTGCGCGCCCTGCTGCTGGAGACGGCCGCGGAGAACGCCGAGCCCGCGCTCAGGAGTGTCAAATGAGCTTGAACCCGAACGCATCCGACGAACTGAAGAACGCCTTCGCAGACCAGGAGCTCGCCATCGGCGACCGACGCGAGCTCCAGGCGCGCGCGCTCGCAGACGCCGATCTTCGTCGCGAGCTCTGCGAGATCAGCACAATCAAGGGACTGGTGCGCGACGCCTATGGTGACTCGGCACGCGCAAGTGCTCAGCGCCGCACCGGGCGCACGGCGGCGACGCGCTTCGCCGCGGTCGCCGCGCTGTCCGTCACGGTGGGCTGGATCGCCCACGCGTCCCTGACGCGCGGAGCGTCTGAAGACGGCCGGACGACAGTCGCCGCGTCGGCCACGCCTGCCGAACCCGGCTCGCTGGGCTCGCTGTCTCGCAACCGAGTGGTCCTGCCGCAGGCGGCGAGCCATGAACAGGTTCTCCTGCACGTGAGCACGCGCGACCCGGAAGATCTCCGATCCGCACTGGACGCTGCCGAGTCGCTGATGGTCAAGGCGAGCCGCGACAAGCCGGACCTGCAGGTCGAAATCGTCGCCAACAGCGCGGGAATCGACCTGTTCCGCGCCGGCGTGTCGCCCGAGGCAGACCGTATCGCGGCATTGCACGCGCGCTACCCGTCGCTGCGCCTGATCGCGTGCCGCCAGTCCATGGACCGGGTGCGCGAACGCGGCGAAACGGTCGTGCTGCTTCCCGGCGTCGAGGTCGTCCCGACGGCGCTGGACGAAATCATCACCCGGCTGCAAAAGGGCTGGGTCTACGTCCGGACCTGATCCGCGCGGCCATTCGACGGCCTGGGGAGCAATGCGATGGAACTCGGCCTGCGGGGGCGCCGGGCGCTGGTGACGGGCTCGACCGCAGGCATCGGTTTCGCGATCGCCGCGGGACTGGCCGCGGAGGGCACGCTGGTAACGATCACCGGACGCACCGGCGAAACCGTGGAGCGCGCGCTGCAGAGGCTTCGCGACCGCGTACCCGGATGCCAGGTCGCCGGTGTCGCCGCCGATTGCGCGAGCGCGCAAGGCGCCCGATCGGTCTTCGAACAGGTTCCGGACATCGACATCCTGGTGAACAACCTGGGCATCTACGAGCGCCGTGCGGTGTTCGAGATCACCGATGCCGACTGGCTGCGCATGTTCGAGACCAACGTGCTGAGCGGTGCCCGCTTCACTGCGCACTACGCACCGGCGATGGCGCAGAAGGGCTGGGGGCGGGTGCTGTTCGTCTCCAGCGAATCGGCGCTGAACATTCCGCGCGAGATGGTCCACTACGGCATGAGCAAGACCGCGCAGCTCAGCCTGTCGCGGGGTTACGCGATGGAGCTCGCAGGCACCGGCGTCACGGTCAACGCCCTGCTGCCCGGACCGACACACACCGAGAACACCGATCGCCTGCGTGCCGAGCGCGCAAAGGCGGCCGGCAAGACGGTCGAGGAAGTCGAGCAGGACTTTCTCAGGGTGCTGCGCCCCACGTCGCTGCTCAGGCGTTTCACCAGCGCCGACGAGGTGGCGAGCCTGGCGGTCTACCTGTGCAGCGAGCGCGCCAGCGCGACCACCGGTGCCGCGATGCGCGTCGACGGCGGCGTGGTCAACCAGATCATGTGAGCCGCCCGGGGCCGACCTGGGCCGACCCCGGACTCACCTGATGGGGGCGCCATGGCGGCTGCCACGGACACGTCGTTGGTGATAGTCTTGCGCGATGGATCGCCCTCCGATGCCGCCGAAACGTCGCGCGATCGCGCCCTGGCTGATCGCCGGCGTCGTGCTCCTGGCAATTGCCGCTTTCCTCCTTTGGCGAAACGCTCAGCGGCCTGAGCCGGTCATCGCACAGGCACCGCCCGTGCCGGTCCAGGCGACGCCGGAACCCGCGCCCGAACCCGAGATCAAGCACCCGATCGAATCGGTCCCGATCGAACCGCTGCCGCGTGCCGAGCCGCTGCCGCCGCGGGCCGAGAGTGACGCGGCCCTGGTCGAGGTCATGACGGCGCTGGTCGGCAGTCCGGCGATGACGCAGTTCTTCGCGCCGGACGAACTGGTGAGGCGCTTCGTCACCACGGTGGACAACCTGCCGCGCGAGTCCCTTCCGATGCGTGTGCGCGCGGTAGCGGCGACGCCGGGCAGCTTCGCAGTTACCGGCGCGGAGAGCGAGCGCAGCATTCACGCCGACAACGCCCGCCGCTACGAGCCCTTCGTGCGCTTCGTCGAAACGCTGGACGCGAAGAAGCTCGTCTCGATCTACGTCCACTTCTATCCGCTGTTGCAGGAAGAGTATCGGTCGCTGGGCTTTCCGACGAAGCACTTCAACGACCGTGTCGTCGAGGCAATCGACGACATGCTGTCCGCACCGCAGCCGCAGGAACCGATCGCGCTCGTTCAGCCCAAGGTCATGTACCGGTTCGCTGATCCCGAACTCGAGGGGCTGTCCGCCGGGCGCAAGATCATGATCCGCATCGGCGCCGACAACGCGCGACGCCTGAAGGCGAAGCTGGGCGAGATCCGTCTGGTGCTCGCCGGCCCAGCGCGCACCCGCTGATCGGCGCTAGTCGAGAGACGAGCCCGGGTACGCAAGGGGCGCGAAGCCCCCTCAGGCCACCCCGTCGAAGGTCACCACGGTGCGCGCGATGTTGCCGTCGCGCAGCGCCTCGATTCCCTCGTTGATCCGCGCGAGCGGGATGCGCTGCGAGATCAGCTCGTCGAGCTTGATGCGCCCCTGCAGGTAGAGCTCGATGATGCGCGGCGCGTCCACGCGAAACCGGTTCGAACCCATCAGCGAGCCCTGGATCTTCTTCTCGCGAAGAAAATCCGGCCCGTGCAGCTCGACCTTCACACCCGGCGGAATCATGCCGATCACCGTCGCGGTGCCGCCGGACGCGATCATCTGCCAGGCCTGTTCGGTCGTCTGCTTCAGGCCGATCGCCTCGAACGCGTGGTCCACGCCGCCGGGCACGATCTCGCGCATCTGCGCCACGGGATCGCCCGCACTCGCGTCGATCAGGTCCGTGGCGCCGAGCGAGCGTGCGAACTCGAGCTTGGCCGGGATCCGGTCGACGGCGATGATCCGCGAAGCGCCTGCGACGTAGGCCGCGTTGATCGCCGCCAGTCCGATCCCGCCGCAGCCGATCACCGCGACCGTTTCACCGGCCCGCACGCCCGCCGAGTGCACGACTGCGCCGAAGCCGGTCATCACCGCACAGCCGATCAGCGCCGCACGGTCCAGCGGCATGTCCGGTCGGATCTTCACCAACGCGTGCTCGTGCACCAGGATCTGTTCGGCATAGCCGGAGAGCTGCAGCAGCTGGTTGACGTGCTCGCCGCCGCGCGACAGCCGCTTCGCGGTGCCCGGCGGCAGTTTGACGTCGGGCGTCGCGCACAGCACGAGTCGCCCGGTGATGCAGTGCGGGCAGTGTCCGCAGAACACGGACAGGCAGCCGATCACGTGGTCGCCCGGTTTGAACTCGCTGACCTGCGATCCGACCGCCTCGACGACGCCCGCGACCTCGTGGCCCGGCACGGTCGGCAACGGGCACGGGTAGATGCCGTCGATGAAGTGGAGATCGCTGTGGCAGATGCCAACGGCTGCGGTACGCACCAGGACCTCGCGCGGACCGGGCGAGGCGATGCTCACCTCGTCGACGACCAACGGCTGTCCGGTGCGCTCAAGGACGGCTGCCAGCATGGGATGTCCCCCCGTTCGATGTTGGCGCGGCGCGGATCGTCGCCGGCGAATCCGTGCAATGGTATCCGAAGCGCGTGCAAGCACGATAAGATTACTCTCTCATGGAACCCGTGCTGAAGCGCGCCGCGGTGATCCTCGCGATCGGCGCGTTACTGTTCGTCGCATTCGACCGCTTCGGTCCGTACCAGAGCGGACGCGGCTATCGCCCGAAGCCGATCGAGGTGCTCGCCCAGGGTGGGCTCGAACTTCGCCGCACGATGGACGGGCACTACTACGCCAACGGCAGCATCAACCGGCAGCCGGTCGTATTCCTGATCGACACCGGGGCGAGCACGGTTTCGGTGAGCAGTGCGTTGGCCGAGCGGCTCGGCCTGGATGGCTGCCGTGCCGTGATCTACGGAACCGCCGGCGGCACCGTCCGAGGCTGCGAGGCGCGCGCCGAAGAACTCGAGATCGGCGGGCTGCGGCTGCACGACGTCCGGATCGCGGTGCTGCCCGAGCAGAGCGAAAAGCTGGCGCTGCTTGGCATGAACGTGCTCAGGCTCTTCCGGATCGAGACCGAGGCGGCAACGATGCGGCTGAGTCCGCTCAGATGACCGCGCAGGCGCCCTTGGAACACGAGGAACACGAGACGCTGATCGCGCAGTGCAGGCAGCGTTCGATCGCGCTGCTGCACGAGAACCTCAGCCCCGCCGGCATCCTGGCCGCCCATCCGGGTGCACGCGCGAATGCGCGAGGCTACACCGCGATCTTCGGCCGTGATGCCGCGATCTGCGCGCTGGGCATGGTGGCCTCGGGTGACGCGGTGCTTGCGCGTGAAGCCGCCGTCGGCATCGAGACGCTCGCGCGGCACCAGGCCGCCAACGGACAGATTCCGAAATTCGTCGACGTCGAGCGCGCCGAAGCGGACTTCTGGTATCTCGGCTGCATCGACTCCACACTCTGGTGGCTGATCGCGATCGCGCTGCTCGACCGCGACGGCGCGGGGCTTCGCACCCGCCATGCGGCCGGCATCGAGCGCGCAATCACCTGGCTTCAGGCCCAGGAACACCAGCGCTTCTTCCTGCTGCAGCAGAACGAGGCGAGCGACTGGGCCGACATCATGCCGCGCTCCGGTTTCGTTCTCTACACGAACGCCCTCTGGTACCAGGTCAAGCGCCTGCTCGGACTGCCGCAGGCCACGCAGACGCTGGAGAACGCCAATCGGCTCTTCATGCCCTTCGGCGGCGCCGCCGCCGAGTACCGTCGCGCGCGCCTGCTGGTCCACTACGTCAAACGCGGTGCAAAGCGCCGCGACCTCTACCTGAGCTTCGTGAACTTCGCGATGTATGGCGACGAGGGCGACGTGTTCGGCAATCTGCTCGCGGTCCTTTGCGGGCTTGCCGACGGCTCGCAGTCCCTGCGGGTGCTGCGGTCGCTTCGTCGCGAGGGCGTGGCCGACCCGTACCCGGTGCGGGTGGTCTGCGAACCGATCCTCGAGTCCAGCATCCTTTGGCGTCCCTACATGTCGAGACATCGCCAGAACCTCGCATGGCAGTATCACAATGGCGGGATCTGGCCGTTCGTCGGAGCTTTCTGGGTGGCGGCACTGGCCGCCGCGGGGCGGCCCGAGCGCGAACTGCGCGCCGAGCTCGCGAAAGTCGCAGCCGCCAACGCACTCGCCGACTGGCAGTTCAACGAATGGCTGCACGGCAGCACCCTGCAGCCGCAGGGGATGCCGAGACAGTCCTGGAACGCCGCCGCGTTTCTGATCGCCGACGCGGCGATCGCCGGGAACCGGCTGTTCACGCCGGCCGGCTCCAGCGGCCGTGCGCGCCCCACGCAACACGATCGATGACGAAGGAGCTTCCTCCGATGGATCCGACGCAGGAACACGTCGCGCGCATTCGCGACCAGGGATACACGGTGCTGGAGCGCACGATCGCGCCAAGCACGATCGACGACATCCGCGGTGCCCTGATGCGCCTCGAACGCGAAAAGAGGTTCGGCTACGCCACGACGAGCTTCGAGGGCCGGAACACCGTGCGGATCAACAACCTGCTGGCGCACGACGAGGTCTTCTGGCAGATACCGCTTCAGCCGGACGTGCTCGCGATCGCGCAGGCGCTGCTCGATCCGGAACTGCTGCTCTCGTCCCTGTGCTCGCTGACCCTCGGGCCCGGGCAGACCACCCAGCCGATGCACGAGGACACTCAGCAGATACCCCTGCCCCGACCGCACGTGCCGCTGTCGATCAACGCCGTCTGGGCGCTGTCGGATTTCACCGACGCCAATGGCGCGACGCGGATCGTTCCCGGCAGCCACCGGTTCGATCACGCGCCCGATTACGGCAGGCACTACGACTCGGTCGCCGCCACAGTCCCCGCCGGCAGCATCATCGTGTTCGACAGCGCGCTGTGGCACGGGGGCGGCGCGAACACGACCGCGGAGCGCCGCTGGGCATTGTCGTGCTACTACTGTGCAGGCTGGATGCGCCAGCAGGAAAACCTTCAGCTCGGCATCCCGCGCGAGACCGCAGCGCGATTTCCCCGGCGATTGCAGGAGTTGTGCGGCTATTCGGTCTACCGGGGCCAGTGGGGCCACATCGACAACCACGATCCGATCGAGCTGCTCGGTCGCGAGCGGGCGCGCCCGATGGTCTGGGAAGCGAGCGAGCGGAAGGCGCAGCGCAAGGCGGTTGCCGGAGAGGCTGCCGACACTACTGGAGAAAGCCGGCCTTCACCTCCGCCGGCGTGAGCAGCCGGATCGGCATCGACTCGACCTTCCAGATGTCGCGGGCGTACTCCACGATCGTGCGGTCCGACGAGAACTTGCCCGAGCGCGCGGTGTTCAGGATCGACATCCTCGTCCAGCGCTCGCGATCGCGGAACGCCTCGTCCACGCGCTGCTGGCAGTCCGCGTACGCCGCGAAATCCGCCATCACAAAGTACTGATCGTGCAGCATCAGCGAGTCGACCAGCGGCGCGAACAGATCGGGCTCGGACGGCGAGAACACGCCCGAGCGCAGCGCGTCGATCACCGCGCGCAGGCGCACGTCGTTCAGGTAGACGTCCTGCGGGCTGTAGCCGCGCGCACGCAGCGACGCGATCTCCCGCACGGTGAGCCCGAACAGGAAGAAGTTGTCCTCACCGACCTCGTCCCGGATCTCGATGTTGGCGCCGTCGAGCGTGCCGATCGTGACCGCCCCGTTCATCGCGAACTTCATGTTGCCGGTTCCCGACGCCTCGAGGCCCGCTGTCGAGATCTGCTCCGAGAGGTCGACCGCGGGGTAGATCCGCTGCCCGTTGCTGACGTTGAAGTTGGGCACGAATACCACCCGGATCCGGTCACGGACAGCCGGATCGCGATTCACCACCTCGGCCACTGCGTTGACCAGCCTGATGATCAGCTTGGCCATCCGGTACCCGGGCGCGGCCTTGCCGCCGAACACGAAGGTGCGCGGCGCCATGTCGAACGACGGGTCGTCCCGAAGCCGGTGATACAGCGCGATCACGTGCAGAATGTTCAGGTGCTGGCGCTTGTACTCGTGGATGCGCTTGACCTGCACGTCGAACATCGAATCCGGGTCGCAGACGACGCCGGTCTTGCGCCGCAGCCACGCCGACAGCACGCGCTTGTTGTCGCTCCGGATCGCATGCCAGCGCTCGCGAAACGCCGGATCGTCCGTGAAGCGCTCGAGTTCGCGGATCTTGTCGAAATCGCGCACCCATCCGTCGCCGATCGCCTCGCTGATCAGCGCCGAGAGGCCCCTGTTGCTCAGCGCGAGCCAGCGCCGCGGCGTGACGCCGTTGGTCTTGTTGCTGAATCGCTCCGGCCACAGGGCGTGAAAGTCGCCCAGCACCTCCTCCCTGAGCAGGTCGGTGTGCAGCGCCGCGACCCCGTTGATCGAGTGGGAGCCCACGCAGGCGAGATTCGCCATGCGCACGTATCGCTCCCCGCTCTCGTCGATCAGCGACAGGCTGGCCGCGCGGCTCTCGTCGCCGTGGAAGCTCACACGCACCTGCGCGAGGAAGCGCGCGTTGATGTCGAGGATGATCTCCAGGTGTCGCGGCAGCAGGCGCCCGAACAGGCCCAACGGCCAGCGCTCGAGCGCCTCCGGCATCAGCGTGTGATTGGTGTAGGAGAAGGTCTGGCGCGTGATGCTCCAGGCGAGATCCCAGGGCAGATCGTGCTCGTCCACGAGCAGGCGCATCAGTTCGGCGACCGCGATCGCCGGATGCGTGTCGTTGAGCTGCACCGCGAACTTTTCGTGAAAGCGCTCCAGCGAGATCTTCTGCGTGCGCATGATGCGCAACATGTCCTGCAGTGAGCAGGACACGAAGAAGTACTGCTGCTCGAGCCGCAACTCCTTGCCCTGCAGCGGTTCGTCGTTCGGGTAGAGTATCTTCGTGATGTTTTCCGAGACGATCTTGCGATTGACCGCGCCGTAGTAGTCGCCCCGGTTGAACACCTCGAGGTCGAAGGATTCCGGCGCCTCGGCCCGCCACAGCCGCAGCGTGTTCGCGGTGTTGGTGCGATAGCCCAGGATCGGCGTGTCGTAGGGAACACCGCTGACGACGCGATCCGGGATCCAGCGCACCCGCTCGCGGCCGCTCGCATCGCCGTGGCGCTCGGTGCGCCCGCCCAGCCTGACCTCGACCGCCCACTCCGGGCGCATCACTTCCCAGGGATTGCCGTAGCGCAGCCATTTGTCGGTCTTCTCGACCTGCTGGCCGTCGACGATCTTCTGGTAGAAGATGCCGAACTCGTATCGGATGCCGTAGCCCAGCGCCGGAATCTCCAGCGTGGCCATCGAATCGAGAAAGCACGCGGCGAGTCGACCGAGGCCCCCGTTGCCCAGGCCGGGCTCCTCCTCCCGGTTCAGCAGGTCGTCGAAATCCAGGCCGAGCTCGGTGATCGCCTGCTGCACCCGCTGGTAGATGCCGAGATTGACGAGATTGTTGCCCAGATGCGGCCCCATCAGGAACTCTGCCGACAGGTACGCCACCGTGCGCGCTCCGTCCCGCGTATACGCGGCGGCGGTGCTGATCCAGCGTTGCAGCAGACGGTCGCGCACCAGGCTGGCGAGCGCCATGTAGTAGTCGTTGCGCGTCGCCAGCGCGGGAAACTTGCCTTGCGCGTAGAACAGGTTGTCCAGAAAGGCGCGCTTGATCGCGTCCTTGCTCAACCCGGTTCGGTCGTCCTCGATGTGCAGCGCTTCGAGATCGGCGGCCAGTGGGATGGGTACGGCATTCATCGGGCATTCCCGTGGAGTCGCGCTTCAGAAACAGCACGCAAGAATCGTGCGCGCACCGGTTGCACTGGCTACCGGCAACCGGCCGCAACCCGCTCGCGGGCTCCGGCCTGCGCAGGGGCCGCGCTCAGCCCGACTTCTTTCCGGCGAGCTGCGCGGCGCGAAACGCTTCGTAACGCGCCTTGTTCTCCGCATTCGCCGGGTACAGGCCTGGGAGTGCCGCCCCCTTGGCGACCTCGCCCATGATCCAGCCTTCGAGCCTCTCCTGCTCGACGGCAGCCTCGGTCACCTCGTCGAGCAGCGCCGCCGGGATCAGCACCGCGCCGTCGGCATCCGCGACCACGACGTCATCCGGAAACACCGCCACGCCGCCGCAGGCCACCGGCTCCTGCCAGTTCACGAACGTGAGTCCCGCGACCGAAGGCGGCGCCGCCGCGCCCTGGCACCAGACCGGCAGTCCGGTGCCGAGCACCCCATGGACGTCGCGCACGACGCCGTCGGTCACCAGCCCGGCGACGCCTCGCCTGGCCATTCTCTCGCACAGGATGTCGCCGAAGATGCCCGCGCCGGTGACGCCCATCGCGTCGACTACCGCCACGCATCCGGGCGGCATGTCCTCGATCGCCGCGCGCGTCGAGCGCGGCGACGCCCAGGACTCCGGCGTGGCGAGGTCCTCCCTGGCGGGCACGAAACGCAGCGTGAAGGCGCGTCCGGCCACCCGCGTCTGAGCTTCGCGAATCGGGCGCGTCCCGCGCATCCAGACATTGCGAAGCCCCTTCTTCAGGAGCACGGTGGTGATCGTGGCGGTCGAGACCGCTGAAAGCGTCTCGATGGTTCGGGCGTCGAGTGTCATGTGGTCGGTCTTGTGGTCGTTCGTGGTCGGAGGGGCGGGCCCGGCGAGGCCCGCCGGCGTCCCACCCACAAGTATATGCAGGTTCACCACGGTGCAGCACCGGTGTCCCGGTCGGTGCATCCATGCATCGAATTCGTGCGACGCGGCGCGCCCGCTCTCGGCTAGACTGCGAAAAGCCGCGATCGATCGGCATCGGCACTTCGGCGCCACCGCGGCAGCCGCGGCAGCTGCAGTCGCCACGGGCGCGGCCGGAGGTCGACGCAAGGGATCTGGAGGGCAACGTGGCAACAGCGCGAAAGAAGGCAGCCAAATCCGGGGCCGGCGCGAAACGCGCGCACGCGAGCACCTCGGCCAGGCGTTCAAAACCCTCGACGCCCGTGGCAACCTCGCGCGCGAAGGATGCGACCGGCCGGGCCGCCCGCGATCTGCGGTGGTGGGCCGGCTCGGTGTTCGACATTGCGAGCAGTGCCGCGGACATGTCGCTGAACGTGGCGAAGATGACGCTGCGCAGACCCTCGCAGCGGGCCGCGCTGGAACGCGCCGGCGCCCTGCTGCGGGGATTCCGCGAGGCTGCCGGGCTGAGCCTGCGCGACGTGGGCGCCGCGATCGATCTGAACGACCCGGTGTTGCTCGAAGCGGCCGAAGGCGGAAAGATTGCCCTTCCGTTCGAGATCATCCTGCGGCTGGCCGCGGTGCTGGGCAAGAACGACCCGCTGTCGTTCGTCATGAACCTGACTCGGACCCAGAACCCGGAGCTGTGGAAGACGCTCGAGGCACTGGGCATCGGCAAGCTGGTGCTGCAGGCCGGCCGCGAGCGCGAGTTCGCCAACATCTACCGTGCCGACAATGAAGCGCGGCGGCTGTCGGACCACGAGTTCGCCGAGGTGCTGACCTTCATGAAGGCCGCGTTCGATCTCGCGATGAGCGCGCACCGCAAGCGCGCCCGCCGCGCTCAGGTCACCCCATCCACTGACTGACCGGGGCGGCGGCAAGCTCGAGCGGCTGGGTCACGATGTCGACCAGCGCGGGCCCTTCGTGCCCCACAGCCTTGCGCAGCACGTCGTCGAGCTGTGCCGGATCCTCGACGCGCCAGCTCGCCATGCCGTAGGCAGCCGCGATCGCCGCGTGATCGGTCGGCGTGAAGTCCACCGAGAAGTAGCGTTGCCCATAGCTCGCGCGCTGGCTCGCCTTGATCCATCCGTAGGACGCGTTGGACAGCACCACCAGCAGCAACGGCGCACGGCTGCGCAGCACGGTCTCCAGCTCGCCC
>JAHEDO010000045.1 GCA_024641185.1 Burkholderiaceae bacterium
CCTCGGATGCGGCACGACCGATGCGCGACCGAGGTAGGCGCCACCGTAGGCGACGTTGTTGCGCACCCAGTCGTACAGGCGCGCGACGCGCTCGCGCGTGCTGCCGGCACCCATCGTCACGCGCCGCGCGAGTTCGCGGATCTGTGGCGTGGGGTCGCCGGCCGGATAGGCTCCCTGCAGGAAGGCGTAGGCGAGCGCACGGTAGTTCGGGAGCGTCGACACGAACAGGCGATCGGCGTAGTCGCTCGGCGCGACCACGTTGGGTTCGGCAACCGGTCGCCGCGCGCCGGCATAGTGCCATTCGTAACGGACGCGGCCGTTGCCTCGCTCGACGCGCGTGAGCTCGAAGCCGACGGCGTCATGGCGCAGCGGCATCGAGTCGGGCAGATCGTAGACGAGGGTCAGCTCGCGCACCGGAATCGAGGGAACGTCGCGCTGATCGAAGAAATGCCCGGGGAAGAACGGCACCGTGCGGTGATGCCGCGCCTTCAGGCGGATGTGGTCTCCGGGCTCGAGCTCGACGAAGCTGATGATCTTGTAGTGCTGGTCCTGGAAGAGGCCGCCCTGCTCGGACTGGCTGCCCTCGATCACCATCTCGGCCGGCGCGGGAATGCGCCTGCCGTCCGGCTTGATCGTCTCGGCCGCGAGCACCTCGACCGTGCCGGACGACGCGTTCCAGTACAGCACGCGCTGGACCACCTCGGAGACGCCCGACAGCGCGCCCACGCCCATCTCGTCGTCGATCACCTCGACGAAGCTGCCGTCGGCGTCGACGACGATGCTGCGATCGAGCCGATCGAACCAGCTGCTCGGCGCCGGTGCCGCGAGCTGCGCGCCCGCCGGTCCGCAGAGCACCGCGAACACGATCGCCAGCGCCGCGGTCCGGTGCCCTCCGCGGGCAAGACGGCCTCGGGATCCAGATGTCCGAAAACGGCGAGCAGGTGTGCCGCGTCGAGCCGATAATGGCGCCATCGCCGGAGGAAACAAATGCACGCCCCTGCCACACCCGCCCACGAGCCCGTCTACCATTGTCGGTTACGAACCCGCCTGGGCGAGATCGTTCTGACCTCGGACGGAAAGTCGTTGACCGGTCTGTACTTCGAGGGGCAGAAGCATGCTCCGGAGGTCGGATCCCAGTGGCGGCTCGACGAGCGCGCAGCGCCGTTTGCACGCGCACGCGAACAGCTGGAAGCATACGCCGACGGCCGGCTGCGCGCGTTCGATCTGCCGCTCGTGCTCGCCGGCACGCCGTTTCGCCAACGCGTCTGGGAAGCGCTTCGACTCGTCCCCTATGGCGAGACGATCAGCTATCTCGCGCTGGCGCGCCGGATCGGAGCGCCGAAGGCGGTGCGCGCGGTGGGTGCCGCGGTCGGGCGCAATCCGGTGTCGGTGATCGTGCCCTGCCACCGGATCGTCGGCAGCGACGGTTCGCTGACCGGTTACGCCGGCGGCCTGGAGCGCAAGCGCTGGCTGCTGGCGCACGAGAGCAGGGCTTGAGCCGGCGCGGTGCAGGTCGCGTCGGATCCGGGCCGGATCGGGGCGTTCCGCGCGAAACACGCGACACACGCGACATGCACGGTGCCGCCGTCATGCTCCTCGATCACGCCGGCTGCTACGACGCGCTGCAGGCACGCGACGCGCGCTTCGACGGGCGCTTCTTCGTGGGCGTGTCTTCGACCGGGATCTACTGCCGGCCGGTGTGCGCAGTCCGGCTTCCGCGGCGCGAGAACTGCAGCTTCTTCGCCAGCGCCGCGGCCGCCGAAGCGGGTGGCTATCGTCCTTGCCTGCGCTGTCGACCCGAGCTCGCACCGGGGTTCGCGGCGATCGACGCGCCGGCCGCGATCGCGCGCCGTGCGGCGAGCCTGATCGAAGACGGTTCGCTCGCGGACGAGGGCCTGGAAGGGCTGGCGAGGAGGGTCGGCGTCACCGACCGGCATCTTCGGCGCGTCTTTGCCGCGCAGTTCGGCGTCTCGCCGGTACAGTACGCGCAGACGCAACGGCTGCTGCTGGCCAAGCGGCTGCTGACCGACACCACGATGCCGGTCACCGAGGTCGCGATGGCCAGCGGATTTTCCAGTCTCCGGCGCTTCAACGCGCTGTTTTCTCAGCGCTATCGCATGGCGCCGTCGCGACTGCGCGCGCAGGCACCCCGGGACCGCGCGGACCCGGCGATGCGCTTCGAGCTGGCCTATCGCCCGCCATTCGACTGGGACTGGCTGCTCGGCTTTCTCGCCGAGCGCGTGATCGCCGGTGTCGAGACGGTCGCCGCGCGCAGCTATCGACGTGTGGTTGCGCTGACTGTCGGCGGGCACACGCACGCGGGCTGGCTCGAGGTGCGCCACCGCGCTGCGCGGCGCACGCTCGAGGTCCGGATCTCACCGTCGCTGGGGCGGGTGATTCCGCAGGTGCTTGCGCGGGTCAAGTGCCTTTTCGACACGGACTGCCGACCGGACGAGGTCGCGCGCGTGCTGAGCGCGCTCGCCACCGATGCGCCGGGACTGCGGGTGCCGGGCGCCTTCGACGGCTTCGAGCTCGCGGTTCGGGCGATCCTCGGCCAGCAGGTCAGCGTGCGTGCGGCGCACACGCTCGCAGGCCGCATCGCCCGAACCTTCGGCGTGCCGGTGGACACCGGAATCGACGGGCTCCAGTGCGCTTTTCCGACGGCGCAGGTTCTCGCGGCGGCAAGCGTCGACGAGATCGCGTCGCTCGGGATCATCGCGCAGCGTGCGCGCGCGATCATCGCGCTCGCACGTGCGCTCGCCGACGGCGACCTGCGGCTGGAGTCGGGCGCGGACGTCGAGCGCGAGCTGCAGGCGCTGCACGCCATCGCCGGTGTCGGCGACTGGACCGCGCAGTACATCGCGATGCGCGCGCTCGGCTGGCCCGACGCCTTCCCGGCCGCGGACCTCGTCGTGATGAAGGCGCTGGGCGTGAAGACGGCGGCGCAGGCACGCGAGGCCGCCGCCGCATGGCGACCCTGGCGTGCCTATGCGGTGATGCACCTCTGGCGATCCCAGGCCCAGGGCGGGCGCCGGTGAGGGCACGCGATCTGCTCGAACTCGTCTCGCTCGCCGCGCTGTGGGGCGCGTCGTTCATGTTCATGCGCATCTCGGTGCCGGACTTCGGTCCCTTGGCCACCATCATGCTGCGCGTGGCGATCGCATCGGCGCTGCTGCTGCCGTGGCTCGCGCTGCGCGGACGCATGGCGGACCTGCGCCTGCACGCAGGGCCGCTTGCGGTGGTCGGGCTGGCCAACTCCGCGTTGCCGTTCGCGCTCTTCGCCTACGCCATCGTGTCGCTGGGCGCAGGTCTGGCGTCGGTGCTCAATGCGACCGCACCGCTGTTCGGCGCGCTGATCGCGCGTGCATGGCTGAAGGAGCGGCTCGGCGCGCTGCGCTGGATGGGGCTGGCATTGGGCTTCGTAGGTGTCGTGCTCCTGGCGCGCGAGCGGATCACGCCGGCCGATGCGAGCAACGCCATCGAAGGGCGGGCGTTGCTCGCGGTCTGCGCCTGTCTCGCGGCTGCGCTGTGCTACGGCTTTGCCGCGAACTACACCCGGCGCGCGCTCGCGGGCGTCGATGCGGCCGCGGTGGCCGCCGGCAGTCAATGCGTCGCGACCATCGCACTGCTGCCACCCGCGGCGCTGACCTGGCCGGCCCGGATACCTTCGCCCGGCGCATGGGCCTCGGTCGTGGCGCTCGGAGCGCTGTGCACCGGACTGGGCTACCTGCTGTACTTTCGCCTGATCAGGAACGTCGGTCCCTCCCGCGCGATCTCGGTCACTTTCCTGATTCCGGTTTTCGGGGTGCTTTTCGGGACGGTGCTTCTCGACGAACCGTTGAGCCCGTCGATGCTCGCGGGCAGCCTCGTCGTGCTGTTGGGCACTGCACTGGCGACCGGTCTGTTTCGGGTGCCGGGGAAATCGCATCGCTCGCACGGCGCCGGATGAGCTGCTCGATACGCTGGTCGATGCGGGGAACGATCCGGGTGCCGAGGACCGGTGATCACCGCTGCGGGTCGAGGAAGGCCAGCGCGGAAACGGGACCTTTGGATACGGTCATGACAGGCCTCGATCAATCAAGCAGCGAAGAACCACCGAGAATCACCCACAGGCCGAGCACCGCGAAGATCGCGGCGACCACGGCGTGGATCAGGCGCACCGGCAGGCGGTGGGCGATCCGCTCGCCCAGCACCACCGCCGGGACATTGGCGAGCATCATGCCGAGCGTCGTCCCCGCGACCACCGGGGCGATGGCCGCGTATTTCGCGGCGAGCGCGACAGTCGCGATCTGCGTCTTGTCGCCCATCTCGACGAGGAAGAACGCGATCGCCGTCGCGCCGAACACCCCCCATCGCGTGGAGTCGCGCGCGTCGTCGCTGTCGAGCCGATCGGGAACCAGCGCCCAGACGGCCATCGCGAGAAACGAGACGCCAAGCAGCCATCGCATCGTTCCGGGCGCCAGCGCGTGCGTGATCCAGGCGCCGAGCGCGGCGGCCAGTGCGTGGTTCATCAGCGTCGCGACCAGGATCCCCAGCACGATCGGCAACGGCTTGCGATAACGCGCGGCCAGCACGAACGAAAGCAACTGTGTCTTGTCGCCGACTTCGGCGAGCGCGACGATTCCGGTCGACACGAGCAGTGCTTCCAAAAGATCTCCGATCATCTCGTGTGGCGGATTGACTTTCGTCAACGGCGAAACCGCGGCAGCGGCGCACACTTGAACCAAAGCGGTCGATATCCGGCGAGCCAGTCAGCAGGAGGAATTGAACGATGAATCAGCCGATCCCGACCACATCGGCCGAATTCGACAGCAGCGTTCTGATCGAGCGCCCGGACGGATTCTACTGGCAGGCGATCGACGGCGGACCCGAGCATGGGCCGTTCGCGACGCTGATCGAGGCGGCGAGAGACATGGAAGCCTTCGACGCGGAGCGCGAAGGCGACGAGTTCGAGGCGCTGCGGGAGGTCGAGGACGTACTGGGCGTGCCGGACTTCGTCGACCGCGACACGGGCGAACTCGCCGACGACGAGCACACCCGAATCGAGGACGATCACTGAGTCCGGATCGGCTGCTCCGTCGGCGTGCGCGCCGCGCCGGTGTCGGTTCCTGATCGCTGTCCCAGAAGCTCCAGCAGTTGCCGCCTGCGAGCGGTCGCCGCGCCAAGCAGCGCGAACCCCTGCAACCGGTCCTGCGCGTCGAGGAAGCGCATCGTCAGCGCATCGGGCTGCGCGTCGGATTCCCATCGCCCGGCAGCGTCCTGTGACGGCGGCAGCACGGTGACCGGGCACGCGGGTGTCTTCACGACGACCGGCATCGGACCGAAGGCGATCGGGGTATCGGTTCCCGCGAGCGTGGCGGCGATCGCTCTTGACGCGACCATGATCGGCTGCACGTAGGGCATCAGCCGCCCGTCGTATTGCGCGCAGTCGCCGAGCGCGAAGACGTTCGGATCGCTGGTCGCGCCGAAGCGGTCCACGCGGATGCCGCGCTCGACGCTCAGGCCGGCGTTCGCGGCGAGCGCGATGCGCGGGCGCAGACCGACCGCCGAGAGCACCAAGTCCGCCTGCAGCCGCGCGCCGCTGTGCAACGCGATCTCGAGCTGTCCGGCGTGGGCGCGGACCGCCTGCGCCTTTTCGCCGAAATGCCAGCGCACGCCCGCGCCGGCGAGGCGGCTCGCGAACCATCGTCCCGCCTGCTCGGGGAGCAGGGCCGCCAGCGGTCGCGGCGCCAGATCGACCACGTCGACCTCGACGCCCGCCGCGCGCAGATCGTTGGCGAACTCGCTGCCGATCAGGCCCGCTCCGAGGATCGCGACGCGCGCGCCCGGGGCCAGGCCGGACCGAAGGGCCCGGTAGTCGTCGAGGTCGTTGACCTGATGCACCGCGCCGATCGCGTCCCCCGACAGCGGAAGGCGGATCGGGTCGGCACCGGTCGCCAGGACCAGCTTGTCGTATGCCAGCGGGCCCTGCGTGGTGCGCAGCGTGCGCGAGACGGTGTCGATCGCGTCGACGGTGGTTCGCGTGCGGAGCGTGATACCCAGCTGGCCCGCGATCACCGGACCCGGCGTCGTCACCAGCGCGTCGGCCGTCTTGCCTTGCGCCAGCGCGTTGGACAGCGACGGCTTCGCGTAGAAATCGCCGTCGTCGCGGGTGACGACGGTGATCTGCCGCCCGGCATCGAGCTTGCGCAGTTCGCGGGCGACCGCGTAGCCCGCGAGCCCCGTGCCGACGATGACGGTGCCGCGCGTCGGATCTGTTGGCTTCGCGTTGTCCGGCATCGTGATCAGGCCAGTTCGACCATCTCGAAGTCGCTCTTCGCGACGCCGCAGTCCGGGCAGGCCCAGTCGTCGGGAATGTCGGCCCATCGGGTGCCCGGCGCGATGCCTTCGGCGGGAAGTCCGGCGGACTCGTCGTAGACGAAGCCGCAGACGATGCATTGGAGGACCTTGGGTTCGGGGTTGTTCATTGGGTTTCCTTTCAGTGTTTGGGGGTTCAGGCCGCGGCTTTCTCGAGCGACGCGAGTTGCGCGCGGTACTGGTTCGCGTGGCGTTCCTCGACCTTGGCCAGCGCGGCGAAGCGCTTGCGCGCCTTCTCCAGCGTCTGCTGGAAGCGCTGGGCGTGTTCGCGCGACTCTTCGATCTGCTCGTCGATCTCGCGCACGGCGGCCGCGTTGCCTTCTGCCTCGGCGGTCTTGCGGAACGTCGGGTACATCTCGGTGTATTCGTAGGTCTCGCCTTCGACTGCGATCGCGAGCGCGCGCGCCGGCGTGATCTCGGTGGCCGGGTAGAGCAGGTCGAGGTGGCCGAAGGCGTGCTGCACCTCCTGGTCGGCGGTTTCCTCGAAGACCTTGGCGGTTTCCTCGTCGCCTGCGGCGCGGGCGATCTTCGCGAAGTAGCGGTACTTGATGTGCGCCATCGACTCGCCGGCGAATGCCGATTCGAGGTTCTGGAGCGTCTTGATCTCTGGGAGTTTCATCGATTTCTCCGGTGGGTTTCGAGTAGGTCTGAACTGCAGACAGACGGATGATGGGCGCTGTCGATAGATAATTCCAATGAAACATTCTGATCTAATAGATAGGTGTGGGCTATGAGGGCTTGTGCCGCGCCGGCGCACCCCCATCTGCCCGCTGATCGCGCGTTACCGCGGCGGGTCGGCGTCCTGGCTGCCCGCGCCTTCGCGCCCAACCTGGAGTCCGAGATGCAAGTGGTCTGCCCGTCCTGTTCGACCGTCAACCGTGTGCCCGACGAGCGCCTGAACGATGCTCCGCAGTGCGGCCGCTGTGCCAGGCCATTGCTACGCGGCGAGCCCGTCGCGCTGGACGACGAGTCGTTCGATCGCCAGCTGCAGCGAGGCGAGCTGCCGCTGCTGGTCGACTTCTGGGCCGAGTGGTGCGGTCCCTGCAAGGCAATGGCGCCGCAGTTTGCCGCTGCCGCGCAGCGTGCGGCCGGGCAGGTGGTGTTCGGCAAGGTCGACACGGAGCGCGTGCCGCAGCTCGCGGCGCGCTTCGCCATCCGCAGCATCCCGACGATGGTGCTGTTCCATCGGGGACGCGAGATCGCGCGAGTGAGCGGCGCGATGTCCGCCGAGCAACTGCTGCACTGGTTGCGCAGTGCGCTGCCGGCCGGCGCGCACGCCTAGCGCAAGCTGATCAGTCGACGAGCGCGGGCGCCTCGCGCACCGGACGATCCGGTCGGCTGGCGAACTGCGCCAGCGCGACCCCGGCGAGCGCGATCGCTGCTCCGACGAGTTTGGTCGTCGTGAAGCGTTCGTCGGTGGTCAGCCATGCGACCAGACCGGCGACCGGAGGCATCAGATACATCAGCGGCGCCGAGCGCGCGACGCCCCGCACCGCGTTGACCCAGCCCCAGACCAGCCAACCCAGGAAGGCCGACACCAGCGACGCCCAGAGCATGCCGGCCCACACCGATCCCGGCAGCGCTCGCCATTCCACGCCCGCCGCGATCGGTGCCGACATCAGAACCAGCGGCGCGCTGCCCAGAAGCGTCGCCCAGGCCATCACCGGCAGCGAACCGAGGCGCACGATCAGCGGTTTCGACATGACGGTGTAGTACGAGAAGAAGGTCGACGCGATCAGCAGCGTCAGGTCTCCACCAGTGGCCCGCCATCGACCCGCGAGCAGCTTGTCGGACAGGAACACGATGACGCCGGCGCACGACATGGCAACCGCGAAGATCTGCGCGCGCGTCAGCACCTCGACGCGCTTCCAGCGCAGGATCAGCAGCGTGGACACCGGCCCCAGCGCGAGGATCAGGGAGCTCGAAAACGCGGTGGACCAGTGGATGCCGTAGGTGACCATGCCGACGTGGATCGTGTGTCCGATCAGGCCGAGCCGTGCCAGCGCCCAGAAGTCCTCGCGCTCGATGCGAGGCAATCTTCCGCCCCCCAGCCCCAGCAGCAGCAGCAACGCGCAGGTCGGCATGATCAGATAGCGCGCGAAGAGAAAACCGCCCGGCGACATCGCGGTGAACACGTACTTCTGGACGCTGAAATTCGCGCCCCAGACGACGATCATCGCGATGCCGGCGGCGAGTGCCTGGGTCTGCTGGCGTTGGTCCGGATCCGACATGCGGCGAATCGTAGCGCGTCGCGGCGAAATGCTCCGCGCTATGCGGGCGAACCGGACGTCGCCGGGTCGCCGGTGAGCGCCTGCGCGACGAAGTCGAGCCGGTCCTGGCCCCAGAACATCTCGTCACCGACGAAGAACGTCGGTGCGCCGAAGACGCCGCGCGCCACCGCCTCCTCGGTATTCGCCTTGAGCTTGTCCTTCGCCTCGGGGGCGTTGGCCAGTGCGAAGACCTCGTCCGGGTCGAACCCGCCGTTGCGCAGCACGGTAGCGAGCTCGGCGAGATCGCCGAGGTTGCGTCGATCGACCCACATCGCGGGGAAGATCACCTCCAGATAACGGACCAGCTGGTCGTCCCCGCGCATCTGCATCGCGACGGCGCCGCGCATCAGCGCCAGCGTGTTGATCGGGAAATGCGGATTCATCGCGATCGTCGTGCCGATCCGCTTCGCCCAGCGATCGAGATCGACGCGGCTCCAGCGTCCCTTCGCTGGAATCTCGACCGGACTGTGGTTGCCGGTCGCCTTGAACACGCCGCCCAGCAGCATCGGGCGCCAGTCGACCCGTGCGCCGGTCTGCGCGACCAGCCGGGGCAGCGCACGGTAGGCGAGGTAGCTGTAGGGGCTGCCGACATCGAACCAGAATTCGAGCGTCTTGGTCATTTCGTGTCTCTCCCAGGTGTTCGGGTCGGCGCCTGCGCCGGACTCACCAGTTCTCGGACCACGGCCGCAGGTCCATCTCATGGGTCCAGGCGTCGCGCGGCTGGCAGTGCAGCGTCCAGTAAGCGTCGGCGATGTGCGCCGGGTTCAGGATCCCGTCGTGTTCCTTCAACGCATAGCGCTGCGGGAAATTCTCTCGGATCCACTCGGTGTCGATCGCGCCGTCGATCACCAGGTGCGCCACGTGGATGCCCTGCGGGCCGAGCTCCCTCGCCATGCTCTGGGCGAGCGCGCGCAGCGCGTGCTTGGCGCCCGCGAACGCGGAAAAACCCTCGCGCCCGCGCAGGCTCGCGGTCGCGCCGGTGAAGAAGATCGAGCCGCGCTGGCGCGCGAGCATCCGGCGGGCAGCTTCGCGTCCGGTCAGGAAGCCGGCGAAGCAGGCCATCTCCCAGACCTTCCGGTACACGCGTGCCGTGGTCTCGGTGATGCCGAATCGCACGTTGGCGCCGATGTTGAACACGGCGACCTCGATCGGCGCGATGTCGCGCTCGATGCGCGCGAAGAGCTCGACGGTCTGCTCCTCGCTTCGTGCGTCCGCGCCGAACGCGTGGGCCTCGCCGCCCGCCTGCTCGATCTCGGCCACCAGCGGCGCCAGTTTGTCCGCGCTGCGCCGCGTGACGCAGGCCACATAGCCCTCGCGCGCGAACCTGCGGGCGATCGCTGCGCCGGTCGCGTCGCCCGCACCCACCACCAGAATTGCCTTGCGCTCGCTCATTTGCCCGTCCCCGCTGATGCCGCGCAGGGATAATCGCAGGTTTCACCGCCATGTGCATTCCCGCGAGAGCGTGTTCCATGACGCGGTTCATCCGATCCACCGGCAGAGGCACGATGTCGATCATCTATCTGGTGCGCCACGCGCAGGCGTCCTTCGGTACCGAGAACTACGACCGGCTGTCCGAGCTCGGGCGTCGGCAGTCGCGCTGGCTAGGAGAGCACTTCGCTGCGCGGGGGCTGCGCTTTTCCCGGGTCGTGGTTGGCACGCTGACCCGGCAGCAGGACACGGCGCGCGAAATCGTCGCGGCGATGGGCGAGGGGCCGGGCGCGCTCGAATGCCATGCCGGGCTCGACGAGTATCCGGCGGAGGCGCTGTATCGCGCCTACGCCGGGCGAGACCCGCTGGCGCACCAGCGCGCCGATTTCAAGGACTACTGGCGCACGTTCCGGGCGGCGATGCAGGCCTGGGCGCAGGACCGCCTGGTCGACGTGCCCGAAACCTGGGAAACGTTCGGAACCCGGATCGGCCAGGCGCTGGACACCGCGTGCGCCGGCGCCGGGCGCGACGACAGGGTGCTCGTGGTCAGTTCGGGCGGTGCGATCGGCCGGGCGGTGGCCGACATCACCGAGAGTCCGCCTCGGACCGCGATCGAGCTCAACCTGCAGTTCCGCAATACCGCGTACTGCGAACTGATCGCTCACGGAGCGACCCGGCGACTGCTGAGCTTCAACAACCTGCCGCACCTCGATCACCCGGAGCGGCGCAGCGCGGTCACCTATGCCTGAACGCGCCGCCGCGCCTCACGCGTTGAACCGTACGCGGCGGCAATCCGACAGATCGTAGCCCGAGAGCATCGCGGCGTGCCGGGCGAAGCGCCGGGTCTCGGTGAAGCGAAGCAGCGTCTGGATCGGGGGCTCGAAGGCGCTGCGGCGCCAGACGACGAGGTCCACGCTTTCCCAGGCCAGCGGGACGAAGGTCAGGCCGAACTGCCGCGCGGCGGCCCGGATCGCGAAGCCGGCGTCGGCGTATCCCTCGGCGACCGCCTGCGCGACGTCGGTCTCGCTGCTGGCGAGCGGGGCGATCGGGCGCAGCGCCGACAGGGCCACGCCGGCGCCGCGCGCCAGCCGGCTCAGCAGCAGCTGGCTCCCGGCGCCGGGCTGGCGCATCGCGAAGCGCCTTCGCCCTCGCGCGAAATCCTTCAGACCCCGGATCGCCAGCGGATTCCCGGGCGGCAGCACCAGCCCCTGCTCGCGCCGCGCCCAGTGCAGCGCCACGGCGGGCAGCGTCGCGGCCCGCTGACGCAGGGCTTCGTCGTTGTACCCGTCGTCCGAGTTGTTGGGGATGTGGATCAGCGACGCGCAGGCGCTGCGCGCCACGAAGCGGTCCAGCCCCTCGACGCTGCCCAGCGTCGCCACGGCGAGTCCGCAGCGGCTCTCCCGGACTGCCCACTCGAGCAGAGGGTCGTGGCTGCCCGCGATGGTGGGCGGCGGATCGATCGCCCGGTTCTCCAGTGCGCCGGCGGACTGGGCCGCAATCCAGTGCTCGACCTGCGCGCGGTCGAACAGCAGCCTGCCGCGCGCACGGGCGTGCGGGATCTCGCCGCGCGAAACCAGGTGGTAGACCGTCCTCGGACGGATGCGCAGCAGCCGCGCGACTTCCGCGGTGGTGAGCCACTCGCTCGATTCGTTCATCGTTGTCTCGCGTCCGCTTCGTGTCGAGTCAATGATATGCAGATTTTCCGCGCATTTCACCAACGCGGATTAGTTGGCTAAATTCGTCCACTATGGGCGACTTCAGCGAAAGTCTGACGACCGCGTTCGCACTGGTCGCCGGTGCGGATCCCAAGCTGTGGCCGATCGTGCGCCTGAGCCTCGCGGTCAGCGGGCTGGCCACGCTGCTTGCCGCGCTGATCGCGTTTCCGATCGCGGCGTGGGTCGCGCTCACGCCGTTTCGAGGGCGCGGCCTGATCGTCGCGGGACTGAACGCGATGATGGGCTTGCCCCCGGTCGTCGTGGGCCTGGTGGTCTACCTGCTGCTGTCGCGCGCCGGGCCCTTCGGCGCAATGGGGATCCTGTTCACGCCGGCGGCGATGGTCATCGCGCAGTGCGTGCTGGTCGCACCGCTGATGATGGCGCTCGCCCGCCAGACGCTGGAAGACGCGCTGATCGAATACGACGCATACCTGCGATCGCTGGGCGCGAGCAAGCTGCAGCGTGTGGGCACGCTGCTGCGCGAGGCGCGCTTCTCCCTGACGACGGTGCTGCTCGCGGGCTTCGGGCGCGCGGCCGCCGAAGTCGGTGCGGTGATGATCGTCGGCGGCAACATCGACGGCGTGACGCGGGTGATGACGACCACGATCGCCCTGGAGACGAGCAAGGGCGACCTGCCGCTGGCGCTCGGCCTGGGTGTGGTGCTCGTGCTTCTCGTGCTGCTGGTCAATACCGGCGCGTACGGCATCCGGCGATACAGTGCGCGTCGCTACGGTTGATGCGATGGATCGCTGCGTCGAGTCCGTGACCGGACGTGCCTTCCTGGAACTGCGATCGGTCAGCGTCACGCAGGGCGGGGTGGCGCTGTTGCGCGACATCGACCTGGCGATTCCGGTCGACGGGCGGACGGTGATTCTCGGTCCGAACGGCGCCGGCAAGACCACGCTGTTGCAGGCGATTCACGGACTGATACCGATCTCCGCCGGGAGCGTGCGCGGACGCAGTGCCGACCGCGGCGACGTGGCCTTCAAGTTCGGCTTCGTCTTCCAGCGCGCGGTCATGCTGCGCCGCTCCGCGCTGGCCAACGTGGAGCACGCGCTGGCGATCGGCGGCGTGGCAGCGGCGCAGCGGCGCGAGCGTGCGCTGCGCGCGCTCGCCGACGTCGCGCTCGGATACGTCGCCCACAGGCCGGCGAGGCGGCTGTCCGGCGGTGAGCAGCAGCGCCTCGCCGTCGCCAGGGCGAACGCGCTCGAGCCGGATTGCCTGCTGCTCGACGAGCCCACGGCAAACGTCGATCCGGCGGCGGGCGCGGCGCTGGAGCGCTACCTGCTGAGGCTGTCGGCGCTCGGCAGGGGACTGGTGATGACGACCCACGACCTCGCGCAGGCGCGGCGCCTCGCGCAGACCGTGATCTTCATGCATCGCGGCCGCGTCGAGGAGGTGGCGCGTTCGCAGAATTTCTTCGACCGCCCGCAGTCCGAATTCGGGCGTCGCTTTCTCGACGGTCAGTGGCTCGACTGAGCCCGCGACGCGAACCCTGAAACCCACGACGGGAGAAGCCCGATGAAGACACGGTTCAGATCGATTCGACGCTGGCTGGGCGCCGCACTGCTGGGGCTCGCGGCCGCAGTGCAGGGGCCGTTCGCCCAGGCCCAGGAACGGTTCATCGTCATGGCCTCGACGACCTCGACCGAGCAGTCCGGCCTGTTCGGGCACCTGCTGCCGATCTTCACCCGTCAGACGGGAATCTCGGTGCGCGTCGTCGCGCAGGGCACGGGCCAGGCACTGGCGACGGCGCGCAAGGGTGATGCGGACGTCGTCTTCGTTCACGACCGCGTCGCCGAGGAGCGTTTCGTGGCCGAGGGCTGGGGCCTGCCGCGACGCGACGTGATGTACAACGATTTCATCGTCGTCGGGCCGAAGTCCGATCCGGCGAAGATCGCCGGCGGAGCCGACGTGACCGCCGCGCTGGCGCGCATCGCTGCGGCGGCGCAGCCGTTCGTCTCGCGCGGCGACAAGAGCGGGACCCACGCGGCGGAACTGCGGTTCTGGAAGCAGGCGGGCGTCGACCCCCATATCGGTGACGGGACCTGGTACCGCGAGAGCGGTTCCGGCATGGGGCCGACGCTCAACGTGGCGGCGCAGATGAACGCGTACACGATCGCGGACCGCGGCACCTGGCTGAACTTCAGGAATCGGGCTGATCTGGGTGTCCTCGTCCAGGGCGACACGCGGCTCTTCAACCAGTACGGCGTGATCGTCGTCAATCCCGCCAGGCACCCGCACGTCAAGCGCGAACTGGCGCAGCAGTTCGCAGATTGGGTCGTGTCGCCGGCCGGACAGGAGGCGATCGCCGCGTACAAGGTGGGCGGCCAGCAGCTTTTCTTTCCCGACGCGGCGCACTAGGAGGACCGTTCGCCGACTGTCTGCCGACCGTGCGCGGGTATCATCGGATGCGTAGTGTTGACGGGAGGGCGAACCGATGGGAATGGTCGACGAACTCGAACGTCTGGCCGGGTTGCACCGGTCGGGCGCCATGACCGACGAAGAGTTCGAGCGGGCCAAGGCGAAGCTGCTCGCGCCCGATCGCCCGGAGTCGTTCTGGGACAGGCTGCGCCTGGACAAGCTGCGGCGCTCGGTTACCGATCGCTGGATCGGGGGCGTGTGCGGCGGGATCGGCGCGGCCACCGGCACCGAGAGCTGGATCTGGCGGCTGGTCTTCGCTGCGGGTCTGTTCGCGGGCGGCGTCAGCGCCGTGCTCTACCTGCTGTTGTGGCTGTTCGTGCCATCGGAGTACGACGCGGACTGACCGTGCGGGAACCGAGCGTGGGACGCAGGATCGCGCACCTGGACATGGACGCGTTCTACGCGTCGGTCGAACTGCTGAGATATCCGCAGCTCGCCGGCGCGCCGGTGGTGATCGGCGGCGGCCGCAGGCACCAGCCGCAGTCGCTCGCGGACGGCACGCTGCGGTTCGCGACGCTGCGGGGTTACGCGGGTCGCGGTGTCGTCACGACGGCGACCTACCCGGCGCGCGCCTTCGGCGTTCGATCGGGCATGGGGCTGATGAAGGCCGCCGCGCTGTGCCCCGACGCGATCCTTCTGCCGACCGATTTCGACGAATACAAACGGTTCTCGCGGATGTTCAAGGCGGCGGTCGAGCGGGTCGCGCCGGTCATCGAGGATCGCGGCATCGACGAGATCTACATCGACCTGACGGAGTTCGCCGCGTGCGACGGCGCCCGTTCGGTGGCGCAGCGGATCAAGCAGGCGGTGCACGAGGCGACCGGCCTGTCGTGCTCGATCGGCGTCTCGCCGAACAAGCTGCTCTCCAAGATCGCCTCCGAGCTCGACAAGCCCGACGGACTGACGCTGATCGACGAGGCCGACATCGCGTCGCGCATCTGGCCGCTGGCGGCGGACCGCATCAACGGCATCGGGCCGAAGGCCTACGCGAGGCTCCAGGCGCTGGGCATCCAGACGATCGGCCAGCTGGCTTCGGCCGACCCGCAGTGGCTGGTCGAGCACTTCGGGCGCAGCTACGGCGCCTGGATGCACCATGCCGCGGCGGGCCGCGACGATCGTCCCCTGGTCACCTACAGCGAACCGAAGTCGATCAGTCGCGAGACGACCTTCGAGCGCGACCTGCATCCGCGTCGCGACCGGCCGGAACTCTCGGCGATCTTCACGCGGCTGTGCGAGCAACTCGCCCGGGATCTGCGGCGCAAGGGCTACGTCGGCCGAACGATCGGGATCAAGCTGCGATACGACGATTTCCGCACAGTGACGCGCGACCGTACGATCGACGCGCACACTGCAGACGCCGCGACGATCCGCCGCGCGGCCGGCGAGTGTCTGCGACGCGTCGCGCTCGATCGCCGTCTTCGCCTGCTCGGGGTGCGCATGGGTTCGCTGGTCAGGGCAGGGGAGCAGGCTGCGCAGCACGGACCGTCGGCGCACGGCGCGATGCGCGTTCGGGAGCCGGTCGTCTCTCAGTCCCTGTCGCTGTTCGACTGAGACCTCGGACTTCGGCCCGCGTCACTGCAGACATGCGAATCCTGCTGGTCGAAGACGACGCGATGATCGGCGAGGCCCTGCGCAAGGCGATGCGCGGC